>JAYWIP010000139.1:0-14299 GCA_039794465.1 Nitrospira sp. | reverse complement strand
TGGTTGCGGGTGGAGCAGTCGTATCCGTCCGGGCATGCGCAGCTCAGCGGCCGCCGGCCTTTCCTGCCAGCACTTTGATCAAGTCGCGGACGCGGCACGAGTAGCCCCACTCGTTGTCGTACCAGGCCGTCACTTTGACCAAGCGTTTGTCTACGACGTTAGTCAGCGGGGCATCGACCGTGGCGGAGTGATCGTCCCCTTTTTGATCGATCGAGACGATGGGATCCTCCGAGTACTTGAGAATGCCCTTGAGCGGGCCATCCGCTGCCTTCCTGAACGCCGCATTGACCCCAGCGATGTCGCAATCCTTTTCAGTTTCCACCGTGAGATCGACCAACGACACGTTCGGGGTCGGGACGCGGATGGCGAGGCCGTCCAGTTTTCCCTTGAGTTCGGGAATAACGAGATGCAGAGCCTTCGCCGCTCCGGTGCTTGTTGGGATCATCGACATGCCGGCGGCGCGTGCGCGGCGGAGATCCTTATGGGGGAGATCCAACAATTGCTGGTCGTTGGTGTAGGAATGGATGGTCGTCATGATGCCGTGCTTGATGCCGAAATTTTCCAGCAGGACTTTGGCGACCGGAGCCAGGCAGTTCGTCGTGCAGGAAGCGTTGGAGACGATATGATGCAATTTGGCATCGAATTTCTCGTCGTTCACGCCGAGCACGATCGTCACGTCCGGATCTTTGGCCGGCGCTGAAATAATGACCTGTTTGGCGCCTGCCGAGAGATGTTTCCCCGCGCTATCCCGGTCCGTAAATCGGCCGGTCGATTCGACGACCACATCGACATTGAGCGCTTTCCACGGCAGTTCCTTGGGATCTTTAACCGCGAGGACCTTGACGGGTTTTCCGTCAACCAGGATCTCCTCGTCCTTGGCATCAACGTGTTCCTTGAGCGTGCCATGCACGGAGTCATACTTGAGCAAATAGGCCAGGGTTTTGGCATCGGTTAAATCATTGATCGCAACGATGTCAATGTCGGGATCGCCCAACGATGCCCGAAATACGTTGCGCCCGATGCGTCCAAATCCGTTGATGCCGACTCGAATAGCCATAATCTCCTAATCCTCTGGATAAAAACTTGATGCCAATTCATGCCGGCTCTCCGCAGCCGGCCGTACGATATGACTGGGGATAGTATCGGCGCCCTCCCCCTATGTCAAGGCATACAAATGGGGGAAATTGGACAGGATTGAGCTGTCACGACAGGAGCTTTCAGCCGGGGGCTTGTGTGGTTCAGAGGAGCCAACTTGCTTCCTCTCCGGCCTCTTGTCTACAGTTCGATACGGGAATAGCCCAGGAGTCTTCGATGAATGCCATGTTTTCGAGCGCCTCGCAGGTATTGGAGTGGCCGCGGTTACTGGACCTGCTGGCGCAGCAGGCCCAATCAGTACTTGGGGCGGCTCGCTGCCGGTCCCTTCCGCTGACGGAGGAATTGGCCGTGGCACGTCGGCGTCAGCAGGAAACGACCGAGATGGTGAGGTTGCTCGAGGGAGACGAGCCGATGCCGGTCCTGTCGTTTCCTGATATTCGAGAGTGCGTAGTCCGCGCGGGAAAGGGAGGCGTGCTGGAGGCGCAGGAATTGAGGGAGTGCGCCATGGTGTTGGCGCTCATGGAAGAACTTGAACGGTACATGGCGCAGGATCGAACCGAGACGCAGATGTTGGTGCAGATGGCGGTGCCCCTGCACGGGAGCAAATGGCTGCGGCCGGTCCGGTCGGCCATCGACGCAGCGATTCAGCCGGACGGCGCAATCAATGAGTCGGCGACGCCAGAATTGAGGCGGCTGACGCACCATGCACAAGAGCTGAAGCAGGAGATGCGGGAGCATCTCGAACAGATTCTGCATTCCCGACGGTATGAAGAGATTCTGCAGGAGTCCTATTTCGCGCAACGCGAGGGGCGCTATGTTGTGCCGGTGAAGGCCGACATGCGGGGTAGAATTCCCGGTATCGTGCATGATGTCTCGGCCAGCGGGGCGACCGTGTTTCTGGAGCCGCGCGAATTAGTGGACTTGAATAATTCCATTAAAGTGGCCGACCTTGAAATCGAGAGGGAGGTCCGCCGCATATTACGCGAACTTACCGTCTTGGTCTCGGATAAATCAGACCAGATCGGCCACGGCATCGAGGTCTTGGCGGAGTTCGATTGCGTCAAAGCCAAGGCGGAGTTGAGCCGCCGGCTGAAGTGTAACCCTGTGTCCTTAAACAAACAGGGCCGTGTGGTCTTGAAACAGGCGCGCCACCCGCTGCTCATGATCGCCAAAGAGCAGGTCGTACCGAATGACATTGTAGCGGATGAGACGGTTCGTGTGCTGGTGATTTCTGGTCCTAATACCGGGGGGAAGACAGTCACGCTGAAGATCGTCGGGCTCTATGCACTCATGGTGCGGGCGGGCCTCCATCTGCCCTGTGCACCGGAATCGGAGATGGCGCTGTTTACGCAGTGCTATGCGGACATCGGCGACGCGCAGGACTTGAGCCGGAACCTGTCCAGCTTTTCCGCGCATATCACGCAAATGGTTCAGTTCCTCTCCGATGCCGTCGAGCAGGCAGAGGCGGGGGAATCCGCTCTGCCTCGGTCACTGGTCCTGCTTGATGAACCGGTGACCTCGACCGATCCTCAGGAAGGAGCGGCGTTGGCCGAGGCGCTGCTCTGCCGGCTGGCGTCGCTCAATATGAAGGTCATCGTCACGACGCATTATGGGCCCTTGAAAGAATTGGCGCAGACCACGTCCGGGTTTGCCAATGCCAGCGTGGAGTTCGATGTCGAGCGGTTGGCGCCGACTTATCGATTGTTCATGGGTATTCCCGGAGGCTCCTCCGCCCTGGAGATTGCCGGACGGCTGGGCATGGATGAAACGATCGTGAACGATGCGCGGCGGCGATTGCGGCACGAGAATCGGCGGCTTGAACAGTTGATGGCGGATTTACAGCTCAAACAACGGCAGTTGGCGGAGGAGACGGAACGGGCGCAGCGAGCGAGAGCAGAAGCCGAACGGGCGGCGGCTGAAGCGAAAGCGCTCCAACTGAAGATGGAGCAGGCCGAACAGGAGGCCCGCAAGGGGATTAAGAAGAAACTGGGTGAGCAGTTTCAGCGCGCGCGGGCCGAGGTCCAGGCCACGGTCGATGCCGTCAAACGCGAACAGAAGCTCATCAAGGCAAAGGAGGCCAAGCAACGGCTCAGTGAGCTGGAGGCCCACGCGCGACAGGAACTGGCTCCCGCCGGCGAACCGATTGCAGTCGAACAGCTGGGCATCGGCGATACTGTGGAGATCGCGGGGTTGGGGATGACGGGAAGTTTGCTGGAATTGCCTCAGGGGAAAAAACGGGTTCGTGTCAAGGTCGGCGAAGGGGAAGTGATGGCGACCGTCTCGAATCTGATCGGGCTTGCACGCGGAGCAGAGGTGTCGGCCCCTCCCGCAGCGCCACCAACCGGCCCTCGTCGGTTTTTGGCGGGCGGCGGGCTAGGACTCGACGAGCAGACGGTGGTGGATGTGCGAGGCCAGGCTTCCGACGAAGCGCTGGATCGAGTGGTTGCGGCATTGGATCGGGCTACGCTCGACGGCGCGCCGTTCTTGCGGATTATCCATGGCCATGGAACGGGGAAACTGAAAGCCGCGCTGCGCGAGTATTTGAAAACGTCGCCCTATGTGGAAAACTTTCGCCCTGGCGACCGAGCTGAAGGCGGGGACGGTGTGACGGTCGCGAAGCTGCGGTAAGGAGAGTGTGTTGAGTATCAACGTCGAAACGGTTCTTGACGTTCTTGAATGATTTCTTGCTACTACGGTTGGTCGTCGCCTGAATCGGATGGTCAAGCAATGTATGAGGGTAACACACGCCTCTTTTTGTGTGCGGTTAGGCGGCTGGCTTGAAGCGAATGGCATGACGAAGGCGCGATTTATCGGAATTGACTTGGCGTAGAAAAGCGAGCGGAATCCGACAGGGGCGGTGTGCCTTCAAGGCGATCGCACTGGTGCCGAGCTTGTGGCAGTGGCACCACCTCTTTACTCGGTAGAGGAAGTTCTCAAGTTTGTCCGGGTCAATGCCGCCGCGGAATCTGTCGTGGCTATCGATGCGCCTTTGATAATCACCAATCGTTCCGGGCAGCGCCCGTGCGAGACGCTCGTGGGGAAGCGGTACGGCCGCCAAGACGCGTCCTGCCATACGTCGAACTTATCGCTTTATCGGGCGGCTGCAAGCGTCGCCTTGGCCAAGTCGATCGAAGCCGGAGGGAATGTTCACGCGAATCATGGATCATCACTTCCCGCACGCGTTATCGTCGAGGTGTATCCCCATGCGGGAATGGTCGAGTTGTTTATTCTGCCAAAGATCATCAAATACAAGAAGGGCTCAGTGGCCGAGAAGCGCACTGGCCTCGATGTGCTGCGTGGACACCTTGCCACGCTCAATCAGGCGGAGCCACGCCTCAATCGTAACTCCACCCTTACCAGCTTGTTGAGCGAGGACCTTGGCCGACTGGTCGGACAGGGCCTGAAGTCGTACGAGGACAGTCTGGATGCTCTCTTCTGCGCGTATCTGGGGTGCTACTTCTGGTACTGGGGTTGGGCGCGGACTGAAGTCTTTGGCGATGTTCAGGCTGGCTACATTCTGAACCCAAAGCTAGTTCCCGGCGGAATCATAGAAAGCATTTGATGGGGCTTGTCGTTGCTATCTTGACTCCCTGAATATCTAGCGTTATTCGACCGTCATCATCAGATTTAAGCGTGCGAAGACTTCTTTAACTGCTGCGTGTCCTCGGTTTTGACCGTTTCCGGTAGTAGTCGAGGAATTCGCGTGGCGAGAGGACGGTCATCCCCTGACGTTGCCTTGACGGGAAGTGTCGTGTATTTCCTGTGATCAAGCAGTCGGCGTCGCCTGCCAGGGCTGATTCTAAGAATGGCTCGTCGCTGGGGTCCGGAAGCCTAACCGGTAAGGGGCTACCCGCCACGCTGAATCCTTCCGCTTTGATTTGGTCCAGTAATGCCTGGGCATGTTCAGCGCTGAATCGAAACTTCGGTCTGGCGAGGACCTCTTCATATTCGGTGAGGATTCTGGCATCGAAGCACAGCCGCACGGTGCCCGATGCAATCATGCGGAGGATTTCACCCGGCGGGCCAAATGGAGAGAGCAGCCCTGCGACCAGTACGTTGGTGTCCACCACCACCTTCACCGGCGGCGGGCCTTCCGTGCGGCCTTGATTTCAGCCGCAATGTCCATGGGGGACAGGTGGTTCGTGCCGGCTTGGACCGATTGCCGTTGCATCTTCTCCACAGCAGCCACCGCTCTCGCACGTCTGACAGCCGTCAGTGATTCTTCCAGCGTCTCTTCTGAGACGGCGGACAGAATGGCGATCGGTTTGCCGTTCGACGTGAGGATGATTTCGCGTTCGCGAGCGAGTTTGGTCCAGACTTGTCCGGAACGTCCGCGCAAATCCCGCACCGTAATGAACTTCATTATGGCTCCATAATTGAGTGACGATAGGGTATACGATCGAGAGCCAATCGTCAACCGACTTATTGCAGATGATATTTCGCCATGCGATAGCGGAGGGTGTTGCGGGTCAGCTTTAACAGACGGCTGGCTTCGGAGATGTTCCCGGATGTTTTGTGAAGCGCTTCCTCCAGCATCTTTTTTTCCATCTCCTGGAACGAGAGGCCGAAGGCCAGGAGCGACAGCTTGGGTTCGGAGTTGTGTCTTTCCGAGCGCGGGGCGATCCGTACTGATTGTGGCAGGTGATCGGGCTCGATAACCGGCTGCTTGCACGTGATGGTCAGCCATTCCACGACATTGTGCAGTTCGCGGACGTTCCCGGGCCAATCATGGCGCTGGAGTATGGTCAGCGCATCCGGTGCGATGCGTGTGATACGGCACCCATGCTCCTGTCTGGCCCGTTCCAGAAACATCAACAGAATCGGCTCGATGTCTTCCCGCCGCTCGCGCAGGGGCGGGATGCGCAGTTGATAGACGTTGAGCCGATAGTAGAGATCGAGGCGGAAGCGGCCGGACTTGATATGGGCTAGCAGATCTTCGTTGGTGGCGGCAAGAACGCGGATATTCACTCGACGACTGTGGGTCGCGCCCAGCGGATCGATGCTGTGGTCTTCCAGCACGCGGAGGAGTTTTGCCTGGGCGGTTGCGCTCAGTTCTCCGATTTCGTCCAGGAACAGCGTACCGCCTTCCGCGACTTGGAATTTCCCCGGCTTGGCTTGTTTGGCATCCGTGAAAGCGCCCGGTTGGTAGCCGAACAGCTCCGCCTCCAATAGATTTTCAGGGATGCCGGCGCAATTGAGGGCAACCAGAGGACCCTGTGCCCGTGGGCTTGCGGCGTGAATGGCCTGGGCAAACAGCTCCTTCCCGGTTCCGCTTTCTCCCGTGATAAGGACGGTTGCGTCGGTCACGGCTACTTCCCTGGCGAGGTGCTTTATCAGATTCATTTGTGGAGAGACGCTGACAATAGGGGCAAACGGATCGGGTGGCGAGGTGAAACGGGCCACGCCAGGTTGGCTGGTCGCTCGGCTGACAGCCGTCCGCAAGTCCTCCAGCAGAATCGGTTTGGCCAAGTAATCTGCGGAGCCGGCCCGCATGATCGTAATGACATCTTGAAGAGAGTAGTGGTCGCCAATCGCGAGCACGGGCGGAGACTCAGGTGCACGGCGGGCATAGTCTAAGAGCGGTGCCAGTGTCGGAGGGCTTCCTTCGCCGATGACAAGGTCGGGGGACATCTCGGACCAGAGGGACAGTCCCTCTGAGACAGAGTGTGCTACGTGAATGTTTGCGTGCGAGACGACCGCTTGAAGCAGCAGCCGCAGGTCTGAGTCTTTGGAGATAAGAAGGACCTTATGAAGGTTCATTGGAGTGCTCATAAACATAGCCTCCAGCCGAACCATCGGAACCACTTATAGCCTACACCTCTTCACCTGACGAAAGAAAGGGGGGGGCCATGGGGAAAGGGGGCAGGATGAAGGGAGCTCAACCGGGGGAAACAAGGAGGGAAAGTAGGGAAGCGCGGGAACGGCGGGCCGGGTGACGGGTATTGGGCATCAACCCAGCCCGCCGTTCACGCACAAGGAGAGAAGTTCCGATCCTTATTCGTCCTTACAGAACGTTCGTTCGTACGCGATAATCTGCCAGGCTTCTTCTTCGGTGAGTATATTTCCCTTCACAAGGGCAGGCATACCAGTGCCGGGACTGCCGTTCTTTATGACCCAGAACAGTTCGCCGTCGTTTCGCTTCTTGTGAAACTTGCAGTTGGTGAAGTTTCTGGGGCCTGGGGTTAACAGCATTCCACCGGCGCCGTCACCTTCTCCCGTCATGCCATGACAGTTCGCGCAGGTGCCCCTGCCTTCATAGAGATCTTTTCCCTTGGCGATCACGTCAGGGGTCACTGTGAGCGGGCTCTTCATTTTTCGTATGTCGCTTCGTTCAGCGTCCGGGACACGCGGCTTCAGTGGATCGGACTCGGGGCCGGCCCAACCTGCCGTACTCCACAAGGAAACGGCGAGGATACTGCACAACGTCACAACCAAACACTTCCCTCTCATGGTTCCTCCTTGGTGATCGCGACTGAAGTTCCTGTCAGATGGCCGCTCGCGCTGCGCGTTCGGAGACACAATTCCCGTGCTCATGATAACACGACATCATTTTCAGTGGCAGTGCCCATGTTGCGTTGGAGACGGTCAGACTTGAAGCAGGCGAGAAGGCTATTCTACCAACATGAGGACCTCACCGATCCAGGCCTCGGAGGCCTGGATCGGTGAGAGACTAGCTTGATATGACCGCAGTGCTCAGCACTACAGATCGTCAGGGTTTTTCGACGATATCTTTATTCATCGGCCCGAGAACGGAGAGCAATTCACCCTTCTCCTTCTCTGGGACGTTGAAGGTGTCCAGCGCGCTGACCAGGTCCTCCACGAGTGCGTTGAAGGCCGCCGTGGTGATACCCATGCCCTTGTGCGTGGTCTTCATGTCTCGGCCTGAGTAGGTGCAAGGGCCGCCGCTCGCCGCGCACACTTGCTCAACCAAGAGTTTATTGAGCTTCTTGAGGTCGGCCTTGGCGAAATAGCCGTTGATCCGGGAATCACCACCCACGTTGCTGATGAACTTGGTGACAACCGCTTGAATGGCGCCCTGTCCACCCAGCCGCTCGTAGAGGGATGCATCTGCGGCAAAGGACGTGGCGCCGCTGAGCGTCCACGTCGCTGCGACGGCAACTGTGATACCTATAATTTTCTTACTAAGCGACATGTCGTCTACTCCTTTGTGTGAGAATGAATTGATTGCAAAACCGCTGTCCCCCGCTCATTCATTACGGGTTCCAGGGGGTGTTCGGCATCAACTTGTCATACTTCTTGGGGTTCTGGTTGGCGATCACCACCGCAATCGCGCCGCGCAGTGCGCTCGTCAAGGAGTGGGTCACAACCGGATAGGCCCCCGGCGATTCCGCGATCATATCGAAGGTGGCTGCGCTGCCTGGACCGACCACATAGGTCTGAACTCCGGTGAACTTGTTGGCCGGGTTGCCGCTCTCGTAAACATTGTCCCAGATTTCGGCGATGGGATGGAGTGCAGAGAACTCGTTGGGGCCGGCATTCACGAAATAGATTCGTACCCGCTCGCCGACCTTGACTTCCAACGGCTCGCCCCCTGGGAAGAATGGATGGTACTTGAAGATACCGCCGTTGAAAATCGTATTGTCAAACTTCCGATCAAACATCGCTTGCACATTGTCTGGGTTCTTCCAGAACTCGGACTGTACCAGGACGAATTCACGATCAGCCTTGGGCCAGGCACTGGCGTCTTTCGGATCCACAATGATCGCCCCGAACATGCCACGGGCGACGTGCTGGATCATGGGGCTCGCGCCGCAGTGGTAGAAAAACACACCGGGCTTCTTCGCCACGAAAGAGAACTTATGTGTGTCTCCAGGTCCAACCGTCTTGTGGTAGTTCTTCAAGAAGTCGAGCTCAGCCGCATGAAAGTCCATCGAATGCGGGAAGGAATTATTCTTGTCGCCAATGAGCGTGAAGTTGACGGTATCACCCTCGGTGACCCGCACGACCGGGCCGGGCATCTGACCGTTGAAGGTCCACGCTTTATACTTCGTCCCGTTGCCATCGATGACGATTTCCGATTCGGTTGCGGTGAACGTAACATCATGGACCTTCGCCCCCGCAGAGCCGGGCATGGTGATACACCCGCTGGCTCCCAAGAGGACGGCGAGTCCTAGCGTAGATGTGAGCAAACGAAACCCCTGCATATGTGCCTCCCTGTTATTGTTATGACCAACAGCTACTCGGGAAATAAATATGACCAACAGTTATGTGGAAAATAAACAGCGCGCATTTTATTCTTCCTCCCAGGGCCCGTCAATATTTTCGTTAAAGAAAGTAGCGGGTCATTTCCCCACTACGTAGATAGTCAAGTACCTATGTCAATCTTGAGGATGCGAGAGGGTAGCGTTGTCGTGTATGTACCCGAATTGATGTGTATCTGATTTGATTCACGCGATGATGTTCACAGCACTCGAGGTGCAACATTATTAAAGTTTCTGATTGCGTTGCGCGATAGCCACGTTCCGGCGAAAGCCATCAGGTTTCGCACGCCGAATCGGGCTATGCCTGAACTCGCGTGAAAAATCTTCTTCGCTCATCCGGGCGAGCCTATCCAGCTGGGGCGCGAGAGTCAGCGTGGTCGGTTGGAAGGCCGGCTCCTGCGTCGGTTCTGCCCGTAAGTTGAACGGACACACATCGAGGCAATCATCGCACCCGAAAATTTTGTTGCTTGTGCCTCGTTGGAGCTCGGGTGAAATGGTGCTGGCCTCACCGCGCAATTCGATAGTCAGGAAGGAGATGCAGCGGGTCGCATCAACGACATAGGGCTCGGCGATGGCGTTGGTCGGGCAGGCTTGAAGGCAGAGGGTGCAACTGCCGCAGAGATCGGAGGCCGGCTCGTCGGGTTCCAGCTCCAGGGTGGTCAAAATCTCACCCAACAGCAACCACGAACCGTGCTCTGCGGAGACCAAATTGGAATGTTTGCCGATCCATCCCAGCCCGGCCCGTTCGGCCCAGGCTTTCTCCATAATTGGGCCGGTATCGGTATAGGAACGGGTGACCGCATCCGGTGCCAGACGGCGAAGGGTCTGTTCGAGTTGCGTGAGTCGATCGCCAAGGACTTTGTGGTAATCCCTGCCCCATGCAAAGCGTGCGATGCGGCCGTAACCGGGCCGTTCATCGGCGTGATGATCGGTCAGATAATTGAGGCCGACCGAGATGACCGACCGGCAACCAGGAAGCACCTGCCGGGGATCTGCGCGCTTCTCTGGCATCCGCTCCATCCAGGCCATGGTGCCCTGGTAGCCTCGCCGGAGCCATTCCGTTAGCCGATCATAAAGCAATTGGGAGATTCGAGTAGGGACCGGCTTTGGACCGGGGTCCTGCTGGCCGCTGACAGCTGTTAGCTGATTGGCTTCAGTAACCCGCACGACGCCAACCGCGTCGAATCCCAACGCACGCGCTTCTCGTTTGATCGATTCAGTCAGTGTCAGGGGTGTCATGAATGAGGGCCAAAATAGCATAGTCTCTTTTCTTGCGGCCATCGGGGGGCGCGCGTAGAATCTGTGACATACGGAACAGAGGTGGGGAGGCCCTATGCTCGCGACGCGTATCAGGCAAAAGGAAGGCACGTTCTATTTCATCGCCTACAAGGCGGCAGACCTGCTGGAGAAGGTGCGCTTCACCAGCCGCTACTATTTCGAAGGCGAGGAAATAGCGCAGAGCCGGATTGCCGAGCACGATGAAGTCGCCCAATTCATTGCCGGAATCGAACGGAGCGAAAAGGGGTTTCAGCGTGTACTGAACCGGCAGAAGATCAAGCAGATCGTGAATTTTTATGAGACGGTCGTTGCGCAACCCATGATTCCCGGCACCGTGCTGCTGTTTACCGACGAGACGCTCCGCTTCCAACCGGTGGGGGGATCGGAGTCGATCGGCCATCTGAGCGAGTCGAAGGGGAAGTATCTGGTGATCGACGGCCAGCACCGGCTCGCCGGGCTCCACTTTTTCCAGGCCAAGCACCCGGACCAGAGCTCACAAGTCGAAGTGCCCTGCCTGCTGTTTGACGGACGCAGTGGCGACTTTGCAACCGAGATGTTTGTCATCATCAACTCCACCCACACGAGGATCAACCGGTCGCATCTGGTGGATCTCTATGAAAAGGTGTCGTGGGAGAGCCCGGAAAAGAAATTTACGGCCAAGGTCGTCAATCTGTTGTACAGCGAAGAAGACTCGCCGCTGCGGTACAAGATCAATCGCCTCGGCGGGCGGAGCAAGCAAGAGAAGTGGGTGTTGCAGTCCGAGGTCTTCAACGAGCTGCTCAAGGTTGTCACGGCCCACAAACGCTGGATAGAGTCGCACTTGGGCATGAAGGCCGACCGATGCTACGCGCTGGTGCGTGATTATCTGAAGGGCGTGAAAGAGGTCATGGAGGAGGTGTGGGGGCATAACGAGCGCTATATGTTTACGCGCGATGTCACGCTGAAGGCATTGATCCGCGTGTTGGACGATCTGATCATAGACCGCAAACTCATCAAGGATTGGGATGAGCAACACTCACACCGGCCGTTCACTGAGATCGTGAAACCCTGGGCGCCGCTGGCCAAGGAATTTCGGGCCGACGGGTTTTACGAACGGTTTCCGGCGAAAGGCCAGCTGGAACGCGTGCGAAAGGTTCATCAACGATTGTTGGATGCGATCACCGGATAACATACAGTCGATCAGCTGGCCGCTCATACTCCTAGCCGTTCTGTTCATGGCTCAGGGGCCGTTGGTCGGGTTCGCTGCGTCGAGCGCCGACACGCTGGAGATTACGACCGAACCTGCAGGTGGTGTGCGAGCAACAGCCCGCGTGCTGTTTCCGGCCAAGACAGAGGTCATCCAGGGGCTGTTGGCCGATTATCCACATTGGCCGGAACTTTTCGAGATGCGCATGAGACTAGCCGACTGGCATGTGCGGGACGGTGTCGCCACTATCGACCTTCGGCTCGAACATGCGTTGCTTCCCGGAGAGCGGCGGCTGGTCACGGAGTCCCGCACGTTGCCCGGCGGAGGACTGGTAACCGAGCTGAAGGGTGGAGACTTCAAGCAATATCATCGTGTGTGGACGTTACGGCCGGCTGGCGGGGGGACCGAGACGAGCGCCGACTTTGAACTGCTCTTTGAACTGGACTCGCTTGTCCCTGACTGGATCATGGCCATGGCTGTACGGCATGAGTTGGAAACGCACTTTCGTATTGTAAAGCAGAAGGCACGCGAGCATTCCGGGCGGGTGCAGTCCCCATGAACTCGTCACCTCTTGGTCCTCTCGCCGGGCTCTACGTCATTCTCGATCCTTCAGTCGGTCCGAGCCGATCCCTCGGTGATATTCTGAAGGACGCGGCAGGGGCTGGCGCGAAGTTGTTTCAATACCGGAACAAGTCCGCCTCCATGAAGGAGGCCTATGTTGAGGCGATGGAGCTGCGGAAGATTGCTGCAGCGCTTGGCGTCACATTCATCGTCAATGACCGGTGCGATCTGGCTTTGGCGGTCGAGGCAGACGGCGTGCATCTGGGACAAGAGGACTTGCCGTATGGCGATGCGCGCATGATTATGGGAGCCGGCAAGCTGATCGGGTTGTCTACCCATAATCCAGAGCAGGTCCACGAGGCCGATCGTCTGAAACCGGACTACATCGGGTTCGGGCCGATCTTCAAACCCGGCTCCAAGCGGGACCATGATCCAGTCGTCGGCGTTCAGGGTCTCAGGGAGATTCGGCGGCTCACTTCGTTGCCGATCTTTGCCATCGGCGGGATCACAGTCGAGAATGTGGCGGATGCCATGAAGGCGGGAGCCGATGGCGTTGCGGTGATTTCCGCAATTGTGGCCGCACCAGACGTGCGGCACGCGGTTACCGGCATCGTGTCGAGGATGTCATCGCCAGCTTCGTTAGCGCCTTAATGGCCACCGAGCCGGCCAACCGAACCGTTGATTGACGAAAGCGTCGGGATAATCCTGAGTGGTAGGGGAGCGGGCCCAAGACCGGTACACCTGCCTGTTTCCGAAGCAGCTCGACGGTGGTCCGCTCCTGAAGGCGCGCCAGTTTCGATCGGGCCGGCTGGGTCTGGTTCAGCACCAATGCCACAACGGGAATCTTTTTCCGGCGGAGTGCCTCGATCGTCAACCGCGCGTGGTTGATTCCTCCCAGTCCAGAACGTCCGATGACCACCGCCGGCAGCTTCAATCGTGCGATCAGATCGATCACATCGATGTCCGGCGTGATTGGCACTGATACCCCGCCGACCCCTTCGACGACGGTACACGCATATCGTTCGGCCAACAGGCGGTAGACTTTTCGGATGGTCTCCGGATTGATGGTTTGCCGTTCAGCCCGTGCTGCGGCCAGCGGGGCCAGCGGCAAGGCGAATCGATACGGGCAGACCGCTCCGAGTTGTTCCTCGCTATCGATGACGGAACGGAGCCGCGCGGCATCAGATTGAACTGCGTTGGAGGCAGAGACCCCGGTTTCGATAGGCTTCATCACACCGACTGTGTGGCCGGCCTTTTTTAGGGCAACGGCCAGCGCGGCGGCCACGAGGGTTTTGCCCACGCCCGTATCCGTACCGGTTATGAAAATGCCGTGTCCCATGTTATCGATAACGGCTGATGGTTGATGGCACGAAACTGATCAGAAAGTTTTGAGTTGGATCTGATAACGCGCAACGTTTTCCATGCACCATTCATTTCTTGTTAGAGGTTCCGGCTGTCGCAATTCCACACCTGGCCGGAGACATCGTTCGACTGCACCAGATGCACGACCGTCCGTGCCGCTTCTTCCAATGACGGAGGACGGCCCAGCGCATGGTCGGGCCATCCGCTGCCTTCCGGGAAGATGTCTGCCGTCAAACCGGTCTTTTGCCAGCCGGGCAGCACGAGGTTTACCCGGACGTTCTGTGCTCCCCATTCCCACACCGCGGTTTTGACCAAACCGATCAATCCGGCTTTCGACGTCGCATAGGCCGCTTGCCCCGAAGCGCCGTGAAAGCCTGTGTGGGAGCCGATCACCACAATGCTGCCGCCGCCTCCGGCAAGCAACACAGGCGCCATAGCGCGCAGACAGTGAAATGTGCCGGTCAGATTCGTTTCGATTACGTCATGCCAGGCCCGTTCCGGCTGGCGAACCAAAAGGCTGCTCTCGGCGATTCCCGCGTTGCAGATGAACGCGGCTGTGAGAGGCACGCGGCTACGCCATGTGTCGATCATCTGC
>JAYWIP010000138.1:0-17883 GCA_039794465.1 Nitrospira sp. | reverse complement strand
GTTTATTAAACACCCCGACATCGTCATGTCCGTCGGGGTGGTGGCCATTCTGATGGTCATGCTGTTGCCGTTACCGCGGTTCCTGCTCGATCTGTTGCTGAGCTTCGACATCACCATCTCGGTGGTCATCCTGCTCGTCGGACTGCAAGTGCGTCGGCCGATCGAGTTTTCAGTGTTTCCGTCCATTCTGCTGATGGTCACGCTGTTGCGGTTGTCTCTCAACATCGCTTCGACCCGGCTGATTCTCCTCCACGGCAACGAAGGGGCCGGAGCGGCGGGCGAAGTCATCCGGGCCTTCGGCAATTTTGTGGTCGGCGGCAATTACACGGTCGGCCTGGTCGTGTTTTCCATTCTCGTGATCATCAACTTCGTCGTGGTGACCAAGGGCGCAGGTCGTGTGGCGGAAGTCGCCGCCCGTTTTACGTTGGACGCCATGCCCGGCAAACAGATGAGCATCGACGCCGATCTCAACGCGGGACTGATCAATGAAGCCGACGCGCGCCGCCGACGCCGGGAGATCGCGGAAGAGGCGGATTTCTACGGGGCGATGGACGGCGCCAGCAAGTTCGTTCGAGGCGATGCCATCGCGGCGATCATCATCATTCTGGTCAATATCGTGGGCGGCTTGGCCATCGGCATTCTGCAACAGGGGATGAGCCCTGCGGCCGCGGCGCAAACCTATACGTTGTTGACGGTGGGCGAAGGGTTGGTCGCCCAGATCCCCGCGTTGATCGTATCGACGGCGGCCGGCATCGTGGTGACACGCGCCGCCTCCGAGACGGATCTCGGCGGTGAAATGACCCGGCAGTTGCTCATCTCGTCACGAGTCGTCGGGACCGCCGCCGGAATTCTGCTTGCGCTGGGGCTGGTGCCCGGTCTGCCTCATCTTGCGTTCCTGGTATTGGGGGCGCTGGCCGCCTGGATGGCCTATCGTCTGCATCAGCGGGAGCACGCGCCCGAAGTCGTCGCGCCGGCGCCGAGTGCACCGAAAGCGGACGAGGGGACGGCGCGGGTGGCGCCGCTGGATCTGATGGAAGTGCAGGTGGGCTACGGGTTGATCGGGTTGGTCGAAGGCGCAAAGGGCACCGCGCTCCTGGACCGGATTAAGGGACTGCGCCGCCAGTTCGCGGAGTCGATGGGCTTCGTCGTGCCGCCGATTCATATTCGGGACAATCTCCAGCTGCGGCCGAACGAATACGCCGTCATCCTCAAAGGCGTGGAGATCTCGAAAGCGGAAGCGTTGCCGGGACATGTATTGGCCATCGATCCTGGAACCGGCCAGCGGGGTATGGTGCAGGGCATCGCGACGAAAGAGCCGGCCTTCGGCCTCCCCGCGTTGTGGGTGCCGGAGGAGGGTCGTGAACAGGCTCAGGCGGCTGGATATACCGTCGTCGATGCCGGTTCGGCGATCACAACCCACTTGTCGGAACTCATCAAACGCCACGGCCATGAACTGTTGGGACGGCAGGAAGTGCAGGGGCTGCTGGACGAAGTCGGGAAAGCGCACCCGAAGTTGGTGGAAGAGCTGATTCCGACACTCGTGCCGTTGGGAACTGTCGTGCGGATTCTGGCCAATCTCCTGAAGGAGGGTGTTCCGATTCGAGATCTGCGATCCATCCTCGAAGCGATCTCTGATCAAGCGGCCACGACCAAAGACCCCGAGGTCCTTACGGAATTCGCGCGCCAAGCGTTGGCTCGTACGATCACCAAACAGCATCAATCGCCGGACGGCACGCTTCAAGTGATCACGCTGGACCCGATGCTCGACCGGTCGCTGGCTGAGCAGGCGACGTCTTTGTCGTCGGGCGCATCGCTGAACCTCGATCCGGTCATCTCCAACAAGCTCCTGAGCGGGTTGAAGCAGGCGGCCGAGAGGGTGGCGGCACAAGGCCTACAGCCGGTCGTGCTCTGCTCTCCTCTTGTTCGGCGCCACCTGCGCCGTTGGACTGACCGGATTCTCCGTGCGGTTCCGATTATGGGAATCAACGAGGTCGATGCGCTGGCGCGTGTGCAGTCGCTGGAGATGGTTCGGATCGATGTGGAACTTGCGCAACTGTCATGAGGTAACGGATGAAAGTCAAAACATTTCATGCCCTCACCATGCAAGACGCTCTACGAGAGATCAAGGAAGAGTTGGGACCGGATGCAATTATTCTCTCGTCCAAGGAAGTTCGGGAGGATGGTCGAATGGTACGCCTGTTCAATCGTCCGATCTTAGAGGTCATGGCGGCATGTGAACAACCGCCGCCGCAAGCCGTCCCGTCATCTCGCGAGGAGACGCCCAGGAACGAGGAGCGTCGGCATTCAAGTCCTCAGGCGGCGCCTGCCTCATCCGGGCAGGGATTTCAGGAGACGCTGGAGGCCATCTTGAACCCGGCATCCCTGGGGGCGGAGAGGTCTCGTGCCAGACGCGCCGGGGATGCTGGGGCACCGAAGTCTGACGGGTGGAAACGTACCCGTCTTCGTGAACTGCGCGCCGAACTGCGTGAGTTGAGTCAACTACTGGAGGGGGCGCCACAGGGTGTCCCATCCGCTGCAGAGTCGATGCCGCCGACGTTGACCAAGCTGAGCCGCTCGCTCCTGCAGCAGGGGATGCGTCTGTCGACGGCCGACTCGCTGAGACGTGATGTCTTGCGGATTGTGGAGCAGGACACTCCGTGTAGTGAAGCCGGTATGAGCCTGGCGCTGCAGCACACCCTCGCGCGCCGGATCAGGGTCAATGAATCGCTCTTCGGGGACGGCTGCCGCCGGGCGGTCGTGCTCATGCTTGGTCCACACGGGGCCGGCAGGACGTCGGCCGTGGCGAAGTTGGCCGCGCGGTGCCGGCGAGAATGGAATCGATCGGTGGCTGTCGTCGGGTTCGATGCCGGTCTCGCGGAGCCCAACGGACCGTTGCGCCAGTATGCCCGCGAACTGGGTATGCCCTTCGCGTCCGCGCGCTCACCGCGGCAATTAGCGGAGGGGTTGCGCAGGCATACCCGGGCGGAGCTGTTTGTGATCGATATGCCCAGCATCGAATCGGGTGGAAGCACGCAAGCTGAAACACTGTGTCGTCTGCTCGGTGACGAGTGGGATCTCACCACACAATTGGTTGTGCCGGCCTCGGCATGTGAACAGGAGTTGTGTCGGATGGCCGAGCAAGTCTCACGCTTGCCGTCGTTGCGCTGGTTCTTTACCAGACTGGATGACACCAAGGCGTTCGGAACAATCGCGGAACTGGGATGCCGTGCCGACATCCCGCTGTCCTATTGGAGCGTCGGTCGGCGGGTTCCAGAGGACGTCGAACCCGCTTCACCAGAGCGGCTGGCGGAGTGTCTCCTGGCCCGACAGTATGTCGCACCCTCCGGGCAGGTACATCAGCGATCTCTGTCGAATCCGACGACGGCTGAGCAAGAAACAGCCGAGGTGTGTCTTCATTCGAATGAATAATAGGAGGAGTGGGCATGCAGAGCAGAACGATCCTGCCGGAAATTCAGATTCCAGGCCCTCATGCGCCGCCAGCGCGTACGCACGTCATCGCAGTCTCCAGCGGGAAGGGCGGGGTTGGAAAGACCAACGTCGTGGCAAACCTGGCCGTGGCGCTCGCTCAGTCGGGAAAGCGGGTATTGGTGCTGGATGCGGATCTGGGTTTGGGAAACCTCGATGTCCTGCTGGGTCTTATTCCGCGCTACACGATCGAGCACGTGCTGTCGGGCCTGTGCCTTCTGGATGAGATTTGCCTGAGAGGCCCAGCGGGCATCCAGGTGCTCCCCGCCAGCTCCGGGGTGCCGCATCTCACGAGTTTGACGGAATCGCAGCAAATCATGCTGCAGGAGCAATTGGAGCAACTGGCTGCCGAGACGGATGTGCTGCTGATCGATACCGGCGCCGGTATTGCTCCCAATGTAACCTTCTTTGCCTCCGCGGCTGATGACACGGTCGTCGTCGTGACACCGGAGCCCACGTCGCTGACCGATGCCTATGCGTTGATTAAAGTGCTCACGCGGCAATATCGAGAGCGACGGTTCAAGGTTCTGGTCAATCAGGCGAAGAGCCGGCAGGAAGCCGGAGATGTATTCAAGAAGTTGGACCGCGCCGTCGATCGGTTTCTGCACGTAGCGGTCGAGTACGTCGGCTGGATTCCGCAAGACGATTACGTGCCGCTGGCGGTTGTGAAGCAGAAGGCCGTCTGCGACCTATTCCCAGGTTCGCCATCGGCTCGGGCATTTTCCGGCCTGGCCGGGCAGGTGACACAGTGGCCCACGCCGGTCATTGCCAAAAGTGCCGTTCAATTGCTCCGCCAACAATTGGTCCGCCTGAACGCTGCGAGGGTGAAACACATGAAGGACGTACAGGTGCATCCATGACGAGTAAGACCGCCTATTTGCGAGAGCGGGAAGCGGTACCGGGTGAAGCGGCCGGCCGGGAGCAACTTATCAAGGAGTTTGCGCATGTGATTCGCGCGACGGCACACCGGCTTGCATTCCGCCTGCCGGCCTACTTGGACGCGGAAGACCTCATCTCAGTCGGTACGATCGGTCTCATGGACGCGATGGACAAGTATGATCCGACGCGGGAAGCGAAGTTCAAGACCTACGCCGAGTTTCGGATACGTGGGGCGATGCTCGATGAAATCCGCTCGATGGACTGGATTCCGCGCTCCGTCCATGAGCGTATCGGGCTGTTGCAGCGGACACAGGCGGAGTTGATGAACCGCTTGGGGCGTGCGCCGCATGATGAGGAAGTGGCCGGCGAACTGAAGATGTCCACGGACGAACTGGACGACTTTCTTACGCGCGCACGAGGCGCCGTGATGGTGAGCATTGACGATCTGACTCTGCAGGACGCTGATGGGCAAAAGATCGGTGCAATGCTGGCCGACACGCATAACCCTGACCCGCTGGCGATGCTTGTCAGCGAGCGGGAGCGTGAATGTGTCGGCGATGCCATTCAGAACCTGCCGGAAAAGGAACGCCTGGTGTTGACCCTCTACTACTTCGAGGAACTCACCATGAGGGAAATCGGCGATCTCCTCCATGTCACGGAGTCGCGCGTGTGTCAGATTCATACCAAAGCGATTCTCCGGCTGAAAGCGACCCTGCGGGCTGCGCGATGAACCGGATGGAGACGGACCAGAACCCACCAGGAAGTTTTTTCCTCCACAGGGCAGAAACAACCAAGGTTCCTCGTGTCGAACCGTGCTTCACGTTCTTGCGGTGGCATCGCGCAGGCATCATTGATGAAGGAATGCGGCTGATTATGCGTCTCTATGACGAAGAACCGCTGAGGGGGAGTATGTGCCGGTCTTGGCACGAGGGTTGCTGAATGCATGGTGTGGTCACTGTCGCAGTGTTGCAAGGAGGCACGGCATGAATCGAGGCATTTATCCCATTTTATCCGGTGCAGTAGCTCACGAACGCCGCATGCAGGTCTTCTCAAACAATATGGCGAACGTGAATACGGCCGGATTCAAGCAGGATGAGCAGGCCTTCAAGGCGATTTTTCCCAAGTGGCACGCCGTGATCCCGCCCCTCGGTCCGAGTACGGGATTGGCCCAGCAGATTGTTGCACGACCGCTGGGCGTGAGCGAGCGAACCTTCGTCGCGCCGTACCGTATGAAGACGACGTTCGAAGCAGGCCGCATTAAGTTGACCGGCAATCCCCTCGACTTAGCCATTCAAGGGAAAGCGTTCTTCGAGGTGAAGACACCCCAAGGCATCCGATACACCAGAAACGGGATGTTCTCGCTCGACAATCATCGCCGGCTGGTCACGAATCTCGGCTATCCAGTGATGGGTACCAAGGGAGAAATCAAGATTCCCGCAGGAAAAATGGAGATCGATTCACAAGGCGAGATCAAGGTGGATGACAAACCCGTGGGCGGAATCAGGCTCATGGAGTTCCCGGACGAGGAGATGCCTCAAAAATTCTCAGAAGGGTTGTATATATCCGACAAGGGGGCCGTATCCAAGAACTCACTCGTCCAACCGGGGCATATCGAGGAATCCAACGTCAATGCCATCGGCGAGATGGTGAAGATGATTCAAGGGATGCGCGGATACGAGACGGCACAGAAGCTGATTCAGACGTTGGACCGAATGACGGAAACGGCGATTCAGGACATAGGACGAGTGGCATAGAAATCGTGTGAGGCGTATCTCGTGAAGCGCAGGCGCTCCGGAGTCGGACGCTGTGCGAACAACGAGATACACGATGCGAGATACGTCAGACGCAGGAGGAATCTCATGATTCGAGCGATGTGGACGGCGGCTACGGGCATGACGGCTCAGCAGATCAATGTCGATACGGTTGCGCACAATCTTGCGAACGTGAATACGAATTCGTTCAAGCGCAGCCGGGCGGAGTTTGCCGATCTGCTGTACCAGATCCAGCGGCTGCCCGGGACGAACGCCTCGAACGTCGGTGTGTTTCCCGTCGGCATCCAGGTCGGCGCCGGTGTTCGTCCCACAACCGTGGCGAAGGAATGGCTTCAGGGGAACATGCGTCAAACAAACAACGATCTTGATTTGGCCATCGACGGGCCAGGGTTTTTCCAGGTGTCTCGTCCCGACGGCACGATCATGTATACGAGAAACGGGTCGTTCAAGCGCGACAATGTCGGGAATCTTGTGACCGGAGACGGCGACTTGGTGAACCCTGTCATCACCATCCCGTCCGGCGCGTTGAAGGTCGATATCGGGCAAGACGGCACGGTCTCGGTCCTGCTGCCTGGTGTGACGCAAGCATCGCAGATCGGCCAGATCCAGTTGACGCGGTTCGACAATCCTTCAGGCTTGGTGGCGATGGGAAACAATCTGTTCATCGACAGTTTTGCCTCTGGGCCGCCGACGCAAGGCACCGGCGGATTTTCGACGGGCTTCGGTTCGATCCAGCAGGGGTTCTTGGAAAGCTCGAACGTCAATCTGGCTGAAGAGATGGTCAACATGATCATCGCGCAGCGAAGCTACGAGATTAACTCCAAGACGATTCAAGCGTCCGATGAAATGATGTCCATTGCCAACAATCTGCGTCGATAGGAGGTAACCATGTATCGGTTGGGAATCGTGCTGGCGGCGCTGATGTGGCAGAACATGGCATGGACGCCTGATGCAGCGGAGGCCGGGCCGCGTGTCGAAGTGATCCCCGCGTCGATGACCAGCCCAGGCCCGGGTGTGCGACCACGCAATGGTGTGTTTGAGCGGGGCATTGATCACGAATTAACCAGTGAGCGGATCAAGAAGGCTATTCAGCATCATCTGGTAGGACTCTGGAGCCACCGGGTGAAGGACGTGCAGGTCGTAGTGCTGGATCCATCCGATCCAGTGGCGACCCCGTCGGGTATTATGGATCTGCACGTGTTGCCCGCGATCAATGAAGAGAGATTGGGGCGGCACACGTTTCAGGTGGTGGTCACGACGAATGGGAAACCCTGGCGAACGATCGAGGTGTTGGCCGATGTGACGGCGACGATCGACGCGGTCGTGACGAATCGATTGTTCAGGGCCGAGGAAATCCTCGACGCCACGGATCTGAAAACAGTCAGGACCCGCATCTATCAGCTGAATCATCCGTTTGTCACCGATCGGGAGGAAGTGGTTGGTAAGAGCGCCGCTCGGCCGCTTCCCGCTGATATGCCGTTGCGTCAGGCGTTTTTGAAGACACCCTTCTTGGTCAAGAAAGGAGATCGGGTGACGATCGAAGCCAAACGGGGAGGCCTCTCCATTCACACCTACGGGGTGACCAAGGCGAGCGGGCATGTCGGCCAAACCGTCATGGTGGCTAATCTGGATTCCGGCAGAGAACTGCGGGCGAAGATCGTCGCACCGGGCATGGTGCAGGTGGAATTTTGACGAGGCGGGCGGGACTCGCATCTCGTGAAGCGTATCTCGTCGTTTGTATCTTGCATACAAAGATAAGGCACAGGCTCTTTCCGTATTACGCTTCACAAGATACGTTTCACGAGATGCGAAGGTAAAGGCCATTGAGTAACAGGCTATGATGACGAATGCAGGCTACCACGTGTGGCTGGCGGTATTGCTCTTCTTGCTCGGAGGCTGTTCCAGCCCTCCGCCTGTATCGAGCAAAGTGACGGTGCCTCCGCTGCCGCCGCCCAAAACGGTCGGGTCGCTCTGGCAGGAAGAGAACGGACGCGCCTATCTCTATGAAGACATGCGGGCCATGCGGGTGGGCGATGTGCTCACGGTGAAAATCGTGGAGAAGCACAAGGGATCGAAGTCCGCCGACACGGCGGCGCAGCGGGAGTCCACGGTACAGAACCGTCTGATCGGAAGCGGGATGGGATATTTGGGGCTGCCAGGTATTCGCGTAAGCGATGAAACCCGCCGTGGATTCGGGATTGACGCCGAGGCCAACAGCAAATTCGGCGGAAAAGGCGCCACCAGCCGAGAAGGGACACTGACCGGCACCATTTCCACCATCGTGACCGAAGTGCTGCCGAACGGCGACCTCCGCATCGAAGGGCGCAGGGAAGTCACCGTCAACAGTGAAAAGCAGCTGATGACGATCAGCGGAGTCGTGCGCCGGGTGGATGTGGATACGAAAAACACCGTGCTGTCGTCGGCCATTGCCGACGCCAAGATCGAGTATGCCGGCCTCGGGGTGTTGGACGACGTGCAGCGGCCCGGGTGGTTTGTGCGCATCCTGGACTGGGTCTATCCATTCTGAGGAAGGGAGTCTGATGCCGACCGCGACAATACATACATCGCAGATGAGAGGCTCGGCTTTGCGGAAGCCGGTGAACGCCCGATCGTTACAGATGATGGTATCGAGCGGAGTCGTCCGGCGAGCGGACTGCAATCCATCGCTGGTGCCAAGCCGAAGAGAGCTGGCATTGTCCACCGTCACAGGTAAGGCCCATTCACAAGATACGTCCCTGGCGCAAGGGTGGCTTGTGCGGTTGTTGGTCAGGCGCAAGAGCGCAGCATCCCTGTAACACGAGAAGGGTACATCGAACTATGGCATCGCCCTTGTCACGACTGATAGTTTCGGCGGCATTGATAGGCGCACTGCTCAGCCCCCTGCCGGCTGACGCGGTCAGAATCAAGGATATCGGCGCCATCGAGGGTGTCCGCGAAAACCAGCTGATCGGTTATGGCCTGGTGGTTGGCTTAGATCGCACCGGGGACCAGGTCATCGGCGGACAGTTCACCATCCAAGCGATGATGTCCATGTTGAACAAGATGGGCGTCAATCTTGTGATCGATCCAATCCAGTTGTTGACCCGCAATATCGCGTCCGTGATGGTGACGGCCAAACTTCCGCCTTTTTCCAAACCGGGGATGACGCTCGACGCCGTGGTGTCGTCGATGGCGAATGCCAAGAGCCTTCAAGGCGGCACGCTGTTGCTGACTCCCTTGAAAGCCGCCAACCAGCAGGTCTTCGCCGTGGCGCAAGGTCCGGTGTCGATCGGCGGATTTCTGGGTGGGACCGGAGGACAAGGCGGCGCGACCGTGTCCAAGAATCATCAAGTGGCGGGTCTCGTGCCAAGCGGTGCCATCATTGAAAAAGAACTGCTGGTCGATATCGAATCGTGGGAAAGCGTGTCGGTGTTGCTGCGGCAGCCGGATTTTACGACGGCGATCCGCACGGCGGAAGCGATCGACGGCGTGTTCGGAAAGGGGAGCGCCGTGGCCGTCAACGCCGGCTCCGTCAAAGCGGTGATCCCGCCGGCGTTTCAGGGGCGTGTGGTGGAATATATCGCCTCCATTGAAGGGCTCGATGTATCGGTGGACGCAGCAGCCAAAGTCGTCGTGAACGAACGAACCGGCACGGTCGTCCTTGGAGAACATGTGCGGATTTCCACCTGCGCCATCTCGCACGGCAATCTGACCATTTCGGTGAAGAACACGTTGAATGTGTCCCAACCGCCGGCTCCGCTGGTTGGTTCGACGTCCGGGCAAACCGTCGTGACGCCGGATGTCCAGACCGAAGTGAAGGAACAGGAGTCCCGGCTGATAGTGGTCGACGATACCGTGACACTGGGGGAGGTGGTGCGGGCACTCAATGCGGTCGGGGTCACCCCACGGGACCTGGTCGCTATTCTTTCGGCCTTGCGGTCGGCGGGATCGCTCCAGGCGAAGCTTGAGATTATGTAGAACGGACCAAGGTGGCGTATGGCGGATTCAACTCATCCCGTGACCGGCATCCATCCATCCCTACCTTATTATATGTGGGGGGAAACAGCGGGAGAACCGGACGTCAGCCAGCTGCTGAGGCCGGATCGGTCCGGCAAGCTGCCATCCGACCCTGCGGGGCGTGATCCCGCTGAAACTCGGCGACAACTTATCGAGGCCGGGCGGCAATTTGAAGCCTACTTTGTCTCGTATCTATTGAAAGTCATGAGAGAAACCGTTCCTCAGGGGGTGATTGCCAACAAGCCGGGCGCCTATTTTCACTCCTTTTACGATCAGGAGATTGGTCTGCGGGCGGCAGAGTCAGGGGGGATCGGCATTACCGCGATGATACAAGACTACGCGCGGCATAATCTTGCCGGACCCCCGACCACCCCTCAAGTTTCGGCGGTCAAAGGCCGATAGGGGGTCGACGGGGGAAGAAGATGCAACGCGCCGCAGGGGCGTTGCCGGGATAGACAGTCCAGGAGAAGGAGTCGGATCATGCAGATTTCAGGTCATGGGAAAGCAGACCACCTTGCGAAACTCTTATTGGGCGTGCAGGACGCCGAGGCGACCGGCGCCAGACAGGCACCGCGCAGGAAAGAGGCAGGCAACGATCAGGTTCACATTTCCGAGCGGGCGAAAGAGCTGCAGCGCATTCAAGCGTTGGCGCATGAGCCGGATCAGGCGCGACTCGCGCACCTCGATCGGATCAAGCAGGCGCTCGACAACGGTACCTATGATGTTAGCGGCCGGAAAGTGGGAGACGCGCTGATCAAGCAAGTCCTGACCGACGCCGTCTTATAAGCGATCAGGTCTGCTGACAAGACCGCTGCACCAACCCGGTCGAGATTCAGGTTGAGGGAACGGACTCCTCACACGGCTTGTACGTCGGTTTCAGCCCATACGGGATTGTTCACCGAATTCGCAGGGAACGCGATGCAATCTGGAACCCCCACAATCTTCGACCTGTGCCGGCTGCTTGAACGGGAAGAAGAGGCCTGTCAGGCCCTCCTCGACACGGTGCATCAAGAACGGGCGGCGATCCGTACGCTGACCGTGACGGAATTCCACTCCATCAACTGCCGGCGGCTCGCCGTGCTGGAGTCGCTCCAGCGGCTGACCGACGAGCGGCAATCCCTTGTCCAGCGGTTTGCGAGGGAACAGGGCGTATCCAGTCCGACGGCCTCACTCCATGACGTCCTGGATCGGGTCGGTGATGCAACGGCCGGCACGCTCCGAGCGCGGTACAACGGCTATGTGGGAACCGCGAAACTGGTGCGTGATGAGATCGCGCACAATGTCACGCTGATCGAAGGCATCCGCGGAGTCGTCGAGCAGGTTCTGTCGGCGGGCACCCGTGCAGTGCCGGGGTCAGATCTCTACGGGCAGGGCGGCCGTGCCGCGCAGGCACCGCACACAACCGTCCTGCTTCAACAACAGGCATAACGATGGTCGGACTCAGTTCCCTCTTCGACATCGCGCGCAGTGCGCTGGTCATGTCGCAGCAGGCATTGGCTGTGACGGGACACAACGTTGCCAACGTCAGCACGCCGGGTTACTCGCGTCAGACGGCTGTATTGACGGAACGGCCGCCGGTCAACGGGCAGCCAGGCATGGTCGGTACCGGCGTGCAGACCACCTCCATCCGCCGCTATGTCGATGAATCCGTCAACCGCCAATTAACCGTCACGCAGCAGAACCTGGGGCGCTACGCGCTCACGCGTGACGAGTTGTTCCGGTTGCAGAATATCTTTGGTGACGGCAACAATCAGGGCGTCGCCGCCCGGTTGAACGAGTTTTTCAGCGGATTGCAGGACGTGGCGACGTCGCCCGGCGAGGTGACGGCGCGGTCTGTCCTGTTGGCCCGGGCCGCCCAACTGGCGTCAAGTCTCAATCATGCGTCGGCTGAGCTGGTGACCGCCCGGCAGTCGTTGAACTTTCAAGTGCGGCAAACGGTTGGCGAAATCAACGATCTGTCGGCACAGATTGCCGAGTTGAACAGCCGGATCGTATCTGCGGAAGTGACCGGCCAGAACGCCAACGATCTCCGGGACCAGCGTGATCTGATCGTCAATGAACTGGCCCAGCGGGTCGACATCACGACCATCGAATCGAGTGTCGGGGCACTCTCCGTTTTTGCCGCGCGCGGGCAGGTGCTGGTGGAAGGGGGATACGTGCGCCAGCTGGTCGCCGTTGAAGACCTGGATAACGACGGCATGCTCACCGTCGGCTATTCCATCGGCGGATACAGGCCGCTGAGTATCGAGGCCCTGATTTCCAGTGGACGTCTGCGGGGCCTGCTCGATGTCCGTGATGGCACGATCCGCGAGCTGACTCAATCCTTCGACCGTCTCGCAGCCACCTTGACCAACGCGGTGAATCAAATCCATCGAGCAGGCTTTGGGTTGGATGGCACGACGGGATTGGATTTCTTCAGCCCGCTGCCCGTGCTCACCGAGTCGGCCTCAACGAACGGAGGCTCCGGTGCGATCGGGTCCGGTGCCGTGCTCGCGCCCAGCTTGCTGACGTTCCATGATTATGAAGTTCGATTCACATCCCCCACGGCCTATGCCATCGTGGACGCCACGACCGGCAATACGGTGAGAGGAAACTACCTCGGTACCGCCCTCGCGGCTCCCTCTTCCACTACTCCGGTGCCGATCATCACAGGGTCGAACGACACCTTAACGGTCACCGTCGACGGAGTCGCGTCCGGCACGATTACATTGACAGGAGCGGCCTCACCGGGCTTGTCCTATACCTCCGGCGATGCGCTGGCACTGGAGATTCAGACCAGGATCAACGCCGACGCGACGCTGCAGGCTGCGGGACGGGCGGTGTCCGTCGTTTTCGACGGCACGGCCGGCCGGTTCGTGTTGACGTCGGCCGATTCCTCGGTGTCCTCCGCCGTCGATGTGACCGGAGGCACGGCCCGATCGACCTTGGGACTGGTGAGCGGCACCAGCACCGCTGCCACGGGGACGTACGCCGGTCCTGCAGTGCTGAATTTCGATGGACTCAGCGTCACGGTCACGGGCACGCCTGCCGCCGGCGATGTGTTCCGCGCCGACTCCTACACCGGTGCGGCGAAGAATCTGGCCGTGGCGTTGGCGAACCCCTTGTCGGTGGCGGCATCGTCGACCAGAGCCGGCTCGCCGGGAAACAATACCAACGCGCTGGCCCTCGTGGCCTTACAGCACCGGCAATTCACCGAGCTGCAATCCAATACGCTCCACGACGCCTATCGACGAACGGCGGCAGAGCTCGGTGTGAAGATTCAGACCGCCGAGCGCAACAACGACGCGCAGGATATTCTGCGCGATCAGATAGAAACGATCCGCGCGCAAGTGTCGGGTGTGTCGATCGACGAGGAAATGATCAATCTGATCAAGTTTCAGCGGGGCTTCGAAGCCGCGTCCCGTTTGATCAGAGTTACCGATGAGATGCTGCAAACGTTGCTCTCACTCAAATCGTAACCGATGAGGCTGTGATGCGCATCACAGAATTGCAGACGTTCGGTCTCTTGGCCAACAACTTTCATCGGGCGCGCGCCCGGGCGCTGGAACTGCAACAGCAGGTGTCGACCGGCAAGTTGGTGCGCCAGCCGTCCGACGATCCCAGCAGCTTCAACCATATCGCCCAGGATAAAGCGTCTCTGGCGGCGATCGACCAGCGGCTGCGCAATATCACGATCGGGCAAACCCGTCTGGATCTGTCGGATAAAACGCTGACGGGCTCGATGGAATCGGTCTCACGTCTCCAGCAATTGGCGACGCAGTTCCGCAGCGATATCTATGGTCCGACCGAACGGGTGATTGGAAGTCAGGAGGTTCGGCAGTTACTGGCTCAGCTCCAGCGCTATGCCAATACGGACCTGAACGGACAGGCCATCTTTACTGGAACCAGCACACATGGGCGCGCGACGGGGCTGGGCATTACCGAGCCGGTCACCCTCACGAACGGCGTGAATGATCAGCTAGTGGTGACGATTGACGGGGTCTCTTCCGGCCTCATCGATTTGACGTCCGGCGTTGAAACGTTGAGCGGGACGACGCTGGCGGCGAGGATACAAGCCGGGATCAACGCGGACACCGCGTTGGTGAATGCAGACAAGCAGGTCACCGTACAATTTCAGAACGGCCGGCTCACGATCGTCTCCGACTCCGCCGGGGCAGACTCCTCAGTCTCGGTGTCCGGAGGATCGGCCCGGGTTGCCACCGGTTTAGCCGGAGGGAGCGCAACGACGGGCGCGGTTCCATTTGCCCTCACCGCCACAGTCGCCGCAGGTGCCGGGAATACAGGCGGGGTTATTGCCGGTGCAGGCGCCGTCGCGGATGAGAATCTGGTGATGATGGACGACTATGTCATTCGGTTTACCTCCGCGACGGCGTTCGACGTCCTTGATGTGACGGTTCCGGTGACGACGACGAGAGGAGCCGGGAATACGGGGCGCGCGGCCGTCATGGATGCCGGGATCACGGATCCGGCGCAGCTGAGACTGCATGCCTACCAAATTCAGTTCACCTCGTCGACGCAATACTCCATCGTGGATACCACGACCAGCACCACGGTATCGTCCGGTAACACCTACGTCTCCGGCACGCCGATCGTCTTCGACGGTTTACGGGTCATCGTGGCGAACGGCCAGCAGGGGGGGCCGCAGGCCGGTGATACCTTTTCGGTCAGCCTGTCGCCGAGAACGGTGCTGAGCAATCAGACCTACATATCCGACAGCCAACTCAGTTTCGAGGGGATCAATCTGACGCTGTCGACCGCGAGCGGTGCGCCCGCGGCAGGGGATCTTTTCTCTGTTGTGACGGGTATGCAGTATCAGGGCGATGACGGGGTGCACGCCATCGAGATCGGCCCCGGCCAAACCGTCCCGACTAACATTCCCGGCAGTCGCCTGTTCAGTTCGGCCGGCACCGACCTATTCGCCACTGCCAAGCAGCTGGTCACCGCGTTCCGGACAAACGATCGAGAGAGCATCTCGCAAGCGCTGGGCGGATTCGGGCGCGGGCTGAGCGCCGCCGGGGCTGTGTTGGGTGAAATCGGCGCCATCTCGAATCGCTTGACGGCGAACAGCGCGCAGCTGGACGAAGCCAAAGGGTTCTTCACCCAAATGCTGTCGCAAACCGAGGACGTGGATCTCGCTAAGGCGATTTCCGACCTGACCTTACAGCAGTATGCCATCGAAGCGGCGAGTCGCACGTTGACCAGAGTGTTCGAGAATTCGCTGATGAACTACCTGCGGTGAGCGCCTCCACTGTCAAGTTCCATGGCTGCCGGCCGATAGAGTGTCAGAAAGGATGCCATGTTGGTTCTAACGCGCCGTCGCGGAGAAGGTGTGGCCATCGGACCCGATATCCGGGTCATTGTGCTGGGAACGAAGGGAGGCCAGGTGCGTTTGGGGATTGAGGCTCCGAAAACCGTCGAAGTCCATCGTGACGAAGTGCATGCCAGAATCCTCAAAGAGAATCGGCTGGCGGCGCAGACCCATGTCATCCCCCTCGACGCCTTTCGGAGCCTCATCCGCGACAAGCGTCGCCTGGCAGGGTAAATCTTGACCATGAAGTGCACATCCAGCCGGCTGGGACCATTGGATATCAAGGAGGAGAGTGTGCTGACGTTTCCTTCGGGTCTGTTGGGCTTTTCTGAAAGCCGGCGCTACGTGATCCTCGACCACGACACGGCGGCGCCGTTCAAGTGGTTGCAATCGCTCGATGAGCCTGCCCTGGCCTTTGTCATCATCGATCCGGACCTCGTGCTCGCCACCTATCGGGTTGAGGTGTCCGCCGAAGCAATGGACGAAGTCCAAGCTCAGGGGGCGGAGGACCTGTCGACGGCGGTAATCTTGACGATCCCGTCGGATGATCCCAGCCGCATTACCGCCAATCTGCGGGGGCCGCTGCTGATGAACCCCCGGACGAGACTCTGCAAGCAGTTGGTGCTCTCAGACGAAATTCCGACCCGGCACCCGCTCTTTCCGCTCACCGCCCCGGACTCCACTGCGACGGACCGGTCCTCCCAGCCGGCCGAGTGCCCCGCGTAGCCCCCGTTCATTTTGTTGATATGTCACCGACCCGTTCAATGTGAGCGATGCACTCATTGCCGTGTCGTGGATTCGCGGACACCCTCTCTGTGTTCTTGATGGTTCGATCATGAAGAATTGCATCTTCTTATTGCCGGGTGCACAGCATGGGGTAGAATAGCCACACGCAGCATAACGCCGGTCAACAGGCGGGCAGTCACTTCAGCCGCCGTATAGACAAAATCCAGCATGGCGAAACAGTTCCGAAGAGCGATGGAGCGCAGTCTGTTAGACTGCCTTGCCTACCGCGGCCTGATCGGTCAGGACGACTTGGATGCCGCCGTCGAAGAAGCCGTATCCCGCGAAGTAGATCTCGAAACCGTTCTCCTCGATAAGTATCGCGTGCCGAAAAGCGATCTCGGTGCGGCATTGAGTGAGTTCTATCAATGTCCGTATGTGCCCCTCGATGAACGGACCGTCATCGATCCGGACCTCTTGAAAAATCTCAGCTTCGACTACCTCAGGAACAACTCCTGGATTCCGCTGAAGCGTCAAGGAACCGTGCTGGACGTTGTCATTAATGACCCTCATGACCTGGACAAGGGGCTTGATATCCGTCGGGCCTTTCCCGGCGTCACGGTCCGGTTTTCGGTCGGTCTCCGCCGTGATATTGAACAGTATCTCCTCGTCGTGACAGGGCAGGCAAACGGGGCATCAATTTCGGAAATTCTCGGAGAGCTGGTCACTGAGGCGGGATCAGAGAGGAGCAGCGAGGCCGAGAAAGGAGACGTCGACGAAAACGATTCCGCCATTGTACGGCTGGCCAATCAGGTCATTGCGGACGCCTACCGGCTGAATGCGTCGGACGTGCATATTGAGCCGTACTCGGAAAAGAAGGAAACCGCGGTGCGCTTCCGCGTCGACGGCACGTGTTTCACGTACATGCGGATTCCCGCGGTGTATCGACGGGCGATCATCTCGCGTATCAAGATCATGGCGAACCTGGATATTGCGGAACGACGGAAGCCGCAAGACGGAAAGATCCGGTACAAACTGGCCAAGGATCGCCAGATAGAACTGCGGATCGCAACACTCCCGACGGCCGGCGGCAACGAGGACGTCGTGATGCGGTTGTTGACGGCAAAGGAAACGATGCCGTTAGAAGCGATGGATTTTGCGCCGGACATCCTGCAGACCATCAAATCCCTGGCGGTACGACCGCACGGCATCTTGTTGTGCGTGGGGCCGACCGGGTCCGGGAAAACGACGACGCTCCATGCCGTCCTGAGGCATATCAATACCGACGAGCGGAAAATATGGACGGCGGAGGATCCGATCGAAATCACCCAGGAAGGACTGCGGCAGGTCCAAGTGCATCCCAAAATCGGATTTACCTTTGCCGCTGCGATGAGGGCGTTTCTACGGGCGGACCCTGACGTCATCATGATCGGCGAGATGCGAGACAAGGAGACAGCCGACATCGCGATTGAGGCTTCGCTGACGGGACATCTCGTCCTGAGCACGCTGCATACGAACAGTGCGGTCGAAACCGTCACGAGACTGCTCGACATGGGATGCGACTCCTTCAATTTTGCCGATGCCATGCAGGGCATCGTGGCCAAACGTCTGTGCAAACGCATTTGTGAAGCGTGCAAAGAGGGGTACCATCCGACGCGGCAGGAATACGACGAGCTCGTTGAGGGCTATGGGGCCCGCTATTGGGAAAGGCTCGGAGTC
>JAYWIP010000137.1:0-4230 GCA_039794465.1 Nitrospira sp. | reverse complement strand
GCGTTGCTGATCGGAGGCTGCGCCAATGAACAGGAAAAGCGCGGGCACGAACTGTACACCCACTATTGTAGCGACTGTCACGGCGAGAGTGGCAAGCAGAACGAGGGGTTTAACTGGTCGTCCATGCCAGACCCGAAGCCGAAGGATCTCTCCAATAAGGGAGAAATGAGCACCTTCAAGGACGAGGAGCTTTTCGCCACCATCTCACGCGACATGCTGGACACCAGCGAAGAAGGCGGAGATGAAATCGGGGACGACGATTTCGCGGTGCCCACGATGCCGACGTTCAAATATACGCTGTCCGAGGATGAATTGTGGGCGATCGTTGGGCACGTGCGCACCCTCCATGGAATGAAGATGGGATTCAACGTCGCCGCGCGCAAGGCCTCCCTTGAGGAAGCGCTGAAGACCGCGCAGACCAAGTTTGACCAGGCGAAGCAAGCATATGAGGCGGCGGAAAAGAAAGCCAGCGATGAAGCGGAGAAGAAAAGCGAGGAGTTGAAGAAAGACGTCGAGGTGGATGAATCCGCTTATGCGGATGAACAGGCCGCCATGGTGCAGGCCAAGAAAGAACTGGATGCGGCCCAGGTCGCGTTGAACAATTTTTCGACGAGACCAGGCAAAGGCGTGAGCGTACCCAGGCCGGATTTGAAGACTCCTCCGGCGCAAGTCGCCCAGCTGGTTGAGCGCGGGAAACGGCTCTATGAAAATAAATATGGCTGCAACGCCTGTCACAATGTTGGTGGCGAGGGTGGCAAGATCGGTCCGGCCCTGGACCGGGCGGGATTCCGGCTGAATCCCACGTGGGTCTATCGGTGGCTGAAAAATCCGCAGGCGATGGATGCCCACACGCGCATGCCGGCGTTGGGGCTCAACGATGCGGACGCCAAGGCAGTCACCATGTATGTGGAGACCTTGCGGGCTGCGAAGACCGAGCCGGCCGAGGAGAAGCCTGTCGAAAAGCCATAGCCTTACCCGGACAGCCCGGCAAGCAATCCAATAAGCACGGCGATCCCAACCCACACGTGCGCACGGAACATGGCGAATGCTTGCGGCGGGGCGATCGATCCTCCTAGTTGCCAGACCTGCATGGAGAAGAACAGGGCCAACCCGAGCAATGTGGTGTAGTAGGCCCATCCGATTCCAACCAACCAGCCGGCAGTCCCCAAGAGAAACAGCATGGTGATGAAGGCCGTCCCCACGCCCAGGCCGATCGACGGTCCAAAGAACAGGGCTGCGGACTTGACTCCAATGCGCCGATCATCCTCTTGGTCTTGGATGGCGTAGATCGTATCGTACGCGACCGCCCACGCCGCCGTCGCACCAAAAAGGCACCAGACCGGTGCATCGAGTTGTCCTCGCACGGCCGCCCAGGCCATCACCGTTCCCCAGCCGAAGGCGACACCCAGCACGGCTTGCGGAACATGAAGCCATCGTTTGGCAAATGGGTAGAGGGTTGCCAGCAACAGGGCAACGGGAGCGAGCCACAACACGATGGGATTCACCAGGAACAGGAGGCTGCCGGCCAGCAGCAACAGCAGACCGAGCAGGATGAGGGCCTGGGGACGGTGTAATTCCCCGGACGCGAGCGGGCGGGTCTTGGTTCTGGCGACTTCCCGATCGAACGATTGATCGGCGAGGTCATTGAGGATGACCCCGGCGCTTCGCATCAGGAACGATCCAGCGACGAAGACGGCCAGGAGGTGGAGCGGCGGAAATCCCTCCGAGGCGAGGACCAGCGCCCACAGTGTCGGGAGCAGTAAGAGATACGTCCCGCTTTGGTTATGCAAACGGATCAGCCGCGCAAGTGCGGACCAGGGCATACCGGACGGAGTTGAAGACGCCTGCCACGAGCCCGTTGTCATGAGCCAGACGTTAGCCGCTGAGAGAGAGGCTTGTCAATTTCCCTGATCAGTGGTGCAGGTCTCGATTGTCCTCATGGTCCGATTTCGGTATAACAAACCGGGTAAAGGAGTGTGTTCTTGTGAAAACCACCAGGCTTAGCAGATGCCGGGATTCCGCCATCGGGGCTCTCGCGACGCTGGCGTTGCTTTGTGCCGGCTGCGTTGGAGCGAAGCATAGCCAGACAGTACCCGAGACAAGCCCCGGAGTGATTTCGCTGACCCCGGCACTCTGGCTTTCACCGAGTGCCACCACCGCCGGGCTATCCTATCGCAATGCCTGCGGTCAGACGGCGACGGTATCTGTCGCAGACCCGCTGGCGGCTGCTCTGTCCAAGAAACTTGGCCGCGTGTTCACCGGGGTCCTTCCCCAGCAGGGGACCGAACAGATACCGGACTCTGATAGCCTTATCGAGGTCGGGTTGGGGCAAAAGAAGATTGAACTTGCGATTCCGGGACAGGGCAAGGCCACGTATCCCGCGTCCGTCACGCTGGGGATGGAATTGGTCGTTTTGGCCCAGGATGGCACCTTCCTCTTCAACGAAAAACGACAAGGGCGCAGCCACGGCCAAGTGGAAGTCTCGGACCACTCGTGCGATGTACAGGGATTGGAGACGATCGTTCAGGAGGCCATTGACGCAATGATCGACGAGGTCGCCAAACAGGTGGCGACATCGGGCCGAATTCGGGAATACGCCGCGTATCACAAGACGCGTCCTCCAACACCCACAATTTTGACCCACCCTGCCGGTGGATTGCCTGCCCTTCCGCCGGCGGGCATGCTACCGGAGAGTGCAACGGTACCGACCACCGGTCAAGCAGTCCTCTCCGGAGCTATCCCGCAGGCCACTGCGCTGTCTTTCCATGCCATTGTGCGGGATGAAAACCAAGATCACTTGCTGCAACAGGATGAGACCCTCACGATCGAAGTTGAAGTTAAAAACGAGGGACCGAGAGAAGCCAATGGTGTGGAGGTTGTGGTCGGGGGGGGGTTGAAGGACCATTTCCCGCCGACCGTGGCCATCGGGACCGTAAAACCCGGCGAAATCAAGCGGGTATCGATCACCCGTCGAGTGGCGGAACTGAAGGAAGAGGTGCAAGGCGAAGTGGTGTTGAGTCTGCGGAGTGCGACGGCATTGATGTCGCTTCCGCCGGCCAAGAGATTTTCACTGCAAATCAAGTCGGAGAAAGCCGAGCTCGAATCGGTGCCGCCCGATGTCGACCGGGTCCCCAAGCCTCTCGTGGCCGCCAAACAGACGAAGAGCATCCTGATCGCAGTTGGGGTGGGGCAGTTTCGCGATGCGCGCGTGCCGCCGGTCAAATACGCCGAGCATGATGCAGAAGTCCTGTCTGGATATTTGCGTGCCATCGGAGGGATTCCTGCGGAGAGGACCCGCCTCTTGCTCAATCAGTATGCGTTGAAAGAAGATCTTGCGGAAACATTCGAGGAATGGCTGCCGAAGCGGGTGGATGCCGACACTGTCGTGTATGTCTATTTCGCGGGTCGTGCGCTGGTCGATGGCGTGAATGGAGCGGTGTCGCTCGTGCCGTTCGATGGGAGCACGGCGTCGGTCAAGCGGCTCTATCCAGTCCGCCGCATGCAGCAAGTCTTGTCCAAACTCCCGATACAACGGGCCATTATGATATTCGAAGTGTCACTGGACCCGACGCCCGGGGCCGACCCTGCCTCGACGCCGCAGGCCGATTGGGAAGATGGACTGGATGAAGGAAAAGTCGAGGTGATGTGGATGGTGGGCAATAAGGCCCTCCAAGAGGCGCACGTCTACGAGCAAGGGAAACACGGGCTGTTTACCTATTATCTCCTGCAAGGCTTGCAGGGGTTGGCCGATATTGACCGTGACGGAACGGTCGTCGCCGGTGAGCTCTGCGCGTATGCACGCGGAGAAGTCGGTCGTGTGGCCAGACAGCAATTCGGGAATGCGCAGCATCCGCTCTGTTCGCCGCCACCAGGCCAAGGCGCGGTGGTCAGGATTCATCCCATGGCCAGAGGGAACAATCCCAAACCGGTTGCTCAGGAGAAGAAGGCCGGATCAACAGCCAACCTTCCCTCGCCTCCCTCACATGTCCCCAAACCGGTGGAGGTAGGGCCACGACCGTAATGGACAACGAACGAAGGAGGTGCTCCTTCGTTGACAGTCCATCCAACGGCCAGTATCATGGCCTTCTATTAGATCGGCCGGAAGTATCATCGGCTGACCTGCTCACGTACACGCCTTTCGGATGCCGGCGTAGCTCAGTTGGTAGAGCAGCGGTTTCGTAAACCGCAGGTCGCCCGTTCAATCCGGGTCGCCGGCTCCATACCGCACTT
>JAYWIP010000136.1:0-13975 GCA_039794465.1 Nitrospira sp. | reverse complement strand
CGTCCGGATGCGCCTTTTCAATTTCATCGAACAAAACCACTGAATAAGGCCGGCGTCGGACTTTTTCAGTCAGCTGGCCCCCTTCCTCGTAACCAACGTAACCGGGAGGTGCGCCGAAGAGCCTGGAACTGGTGAATTTCTCCTGATACTCGGACATGTCCACCCGGATCAAAGCATCTTCGCTGTTGAAGAGGAACTCCGCCAACGTTCTCGCCAACTCGGTCTTTCCGACTCCGGTCGGCCCCATGAAGATAAACGAGCCAATGGGTTTCTTCGCTTCCTTCAAACCTGCACGTGACCGGCGAATGGCGCGTGCGACTGCAGAAATCGCTTCATTTTGTCCGATCACGCGCTTATGGAGAAATTCTTCCATTCGCAGCAGCTTATTGGATTCCTCTTCCTCGAGCTTGAAGAGCGGAATGCCGGTCATCTTGGATACCACGTACGCGACGTCTTCCTTTCCAATCACCGGCTTGTTCTTTTCTTGATTCTTCTTCCACTCCCGCTTGGACTCATCCAGGAGCTTGCGGAGCCGCTCTTCTTCTTCACGATGCCGCACAGCTTCTTCGAAATTCTGCATCGAAATCGACAACTCTTTCTCCCGCGAGACCTTCTTGAGCTCCTGCTCCATCGCTTTCAGTTCGGAGGGCAGCGCATAGGTCTGCAGTTTCGCACGCGAGCCGGTTTCATCGATCAGATCAATCGCCTTATCAGGCAAAAACCGGTCGGTAATGTACCGATCCGACAGTTTGACAGCTTCGACGATGGCGTCTTCGGTGATCTCGACCCCGTGATGTTCCTCGTAACGATCCCGCAGCCCGTGGATAATCTGGATGGTCTCGTCGATACTGGGTGGCTGCACATGGATCGGTTGAAACCGGCGTTTTAAGGCGCCGTCTTTTTCAATATGCTTCCGGTATTCATCTAAGGTGGTGGCGCCGATGCACTGGATCTCCCCTCGCGAGAGGGCGGGCTTGAGCATGTTGGAGGCATCGATCGAACCTTCTGCGGCGCCGGCTCCGACCAGCGTGTGCAGCTCGTCGATGAAAATAATAATGTTACCGGCCTGCACAATCTCCTTCATGACAACCTTGAGTCGCTCTTCAAATTGACCGCGGTATTTCGTCCCTGCGACAAGCGAGCCAAGGTCCAGCGCAATGACCCGTCGTGAAAGAAGATTGTCGGGAACCTCCGACTGCACGATCCGTTGGGCCAGCCCCTCGACGATGGCTGTTTTCCCGACACCGGACTCGCCGATGAGCACGGGATTGTTCTTGCTCCGCCGGCTGAGGATTTGAAGTACCCGTTCGATTTCGTCTGACCGGCCGATCACCGGATCTAACTGGCCTTCCTGGGCCAGCTGGGTCAGATCGCGCCCGAATTCATCCAATGCCGGCGTATTGCTCTTCCGATCCCGCTCCCGCGGAGCGGACTTCCTCAAGAACGTCACTGTCAACTGGCGGGCCGTGAGAAGGTTCGCGCCCAGGCTACGGAGGATCTTGCCCCCGATTCCTTCCTCTTCTCGTAACAGACCCAACAGGAGATGCTCGCTACCAATGTGATTGTGCCCGAGCAACCGAGCTTCCTCGACTCCATACTCGATGACCTTTTTCACCCGCGGGCTGAAGGGGATTTCACCAAATGTCATCGTCGTTCCCCCGCCCGGCAAATTCCGCTCAATTTCCAATCGGATTTGCTCGGTCGAGAGACCCATTTTCTTTAAAATCATCAACGCGATGCCATCAGACTCGCGGAGAATCGCCAAGACGAGATGCTCGGTCCCCAGATAGTCGTTCTGGTGGCGCTCGGCTTCCTCCCGCGCAAGGATGATGATTTTACGACCTTTGTCCGTGAATCGTTCGAACATCCTGTCCCCTCCCCCTGGATGAACGTACGGCCCGTCTCGAGACAACCCATGGAAAAACTTGGTCTCAGTTTAACCACAGGACCCATGAGAGTCAAGGTTGAGCGAAAAAGTGACGCCAACGCTGATGAGAGATGGACGACAACCCTCAACTCTCTCACCAGGAACGTTCTCTCTTAGGCGCGTTGACAGTGCGAAACTGTCCCGATAGAATCCCGCACCATTTTGTCCAATCGCCTTCCCCAGCCATCATGAAAAGCAAAAATATTGGAATTCTGACAAAACCGAAATTTCCCGAGGTTAAACCCACCTTGCAAGGAGTTGTCACCTGGCTCCGTGAACGCAACATCACCGTTCTGCTTGATACAACCTCCGCGGCATTGCTGAGTGAGTCAGGCGGAATTCAGAAGACCCAGTTGGCAGGGACAGCCGACGTGCTGCTTGTCTTGGGCGGCGACGGCACGATCCTCAATGCCGCACGGCTCGCGGCGGAACGCAGCATTCCCATCCTAGGTGTCAACATGGGCGGCCTCGGATTTTTGACGGAGGTGCGGCTGGATAATCTCTATCCGTCGCTTGAGCGCGTCTTCGCCAACGATTACGTCATCGACGAACGGCTCATGTTGCAGACGCATGTCCATCGCCATGGAGAAACGGTCGCACGGGGCATCATGCTGAACGACATCGTCATCAGCAAAGGTACCCTGGCCCGCATGATCGAACTGCGTATCGCCATTCAGGGTCAATTCGTGACGAACTTGCGGGCGGACGGCTTGATCGTCAGCACACCGACCGGCTCAACAGCCTATTCCCTATCAGCCGGGGGACCCATCATCAACCCTGCGGTTCAGTCCTTGATCCTGACGCCGATCAGTCCGCACACACTGACTCATCGGCCGCTGATCGTGCCGGGGAATGTCGAAATAGACGTGACCTTAACAAGCAAAGACGACGGGGCAATGGCGACACTCGATGGCCAAGTCGGCATTGCGATGTCACAGGGCGATACGGCGGTGGTGCGGGCTTCCGAAAACCGAACTAAGCTGATCCGGTTTCCGGAAAGCCACTACTATGAGGTGCTGCGTGAAAAACTGAAGTGGGGAGATGGCTAAAGAACGCGACCGCTCAGGCTTTCATGCCCGGCTCGTCTCGATCAATCCGATCATGTCCCGGTTACTCGCGTACTTGAACTCTCCGATACAGTCCGACTCACCTGTGTGCGATTTTTCCGCGGCTTCAAGCTTCCGCAGCCCTTTGACATCGACAGGATGACTCTTTCTGGATTTCAAAATATGATGCAACTTGTCCAACACGACCTTGGCCTGAGCGCCCGCTGATTTCGTCGCGAGATAGCGCTCCACGACTTCTGCACACCAGTCGCCATCCCGCTTGGCCACACCGACAAGACCTTCGCTGGCTTTTCTGGCCCACCCCGCCAGGAATACCCCTTCAACGACTTTCCCTGCAGCTTCGTCGTAAGCCTGAAACAGGGCATCATCCGGGTCATTTCCCGTCTTGTTGGGGTTCGTGACGAAGAGGCCTCCTTTATAGGGAAGCCCGACGGTCTCGTCGACCTTGTCGCCGACCGCAAAGACGACGGCATCGCACGGAAATTCATAATGTTGTTTCAGCCCGACCGCCACCGTGTCTTCGCCCTTGGGATCTAGCCGATTGTCTTCCATTTCAAGACCACGCACACAATTGTTCGCATCGACGAGAATCCGCTTCGGCGAGGCCAGGAATTTGAAGCCCATTTTCGTCTCGCTGACCTTCGGTTCACACTTCGTGAATTCGTCTATCAGCCCTTTGAGGACTTCATCGGCCTTCTGCCCGACCGCTGCCATGCGATCCTTGATACGGTCGAACTCTTTCTTGATGCCTTCAAGGTCCATATTGGCGCACACCGCCCGGATCTCTTTGGGATTGTATTTCCGCTCGACCGGACCGCGACGCACGATGGCCGTCACGCGCTCCACCTTCTTATAGCGGGTGAGCCAATGAGCAATATCGACCATGACATCGCCTGCCCCGATCACCGCCACATGCTTACCCATGTCGAACGGCCGATCGCCGAACCCAGGCAACCGGTTGAAGTGATAGACCACGTCTTTCGCATGGTACACACCCTTGGCCGAATCCCCTTCCACGCCAATGGCCTTGGTTCCCTGCGCCCCAATTGTAAACACGACCGCACTGGCCCCGAGCCCCCGCACATCTTCGACCGTAAGGTCCTTGCCGTTTCCAACTGTGACATTCCCCAAATAGTGTACATTGGGCTGTTCCAGCAGATCCCAATATTGCTTCTTGAGGCCGCCACGAAGCTTGAGCTTAGATGGGAAAATTCCGTATTCCGCCAATCCGCCGAACTTAATATCACGGTTGAGAATAATGACTTCGTGACCGGCCTTGGCCATGGTCCCGGCAACAGCCATTCCCGCCGGCCCGGCACCGACGATGATAATTACATGCGCATTGGTTGCAGTCATACGTTGTTCCTTAGAAAAGGTACATAGAGATGGGTACGGGAGATCTCAAAAGTGCGGCGAATTTAGCACAGCGTGTTTTTCGCTGTCAAAGACGATCTGGAAGGCACTCACGTTTCAGTTGGAAGCACATGATTGTCCACAGTCGGTAGGGACTGGTCATGTGTTCGAAAGGAATCTCTAAGCGGCCGGTCCCTCTTTGTGCAGAGAGAGTACTCCTGTGTCCATCAGCTGCAGGGGAGTGAAGCGTTTGGTCTCACGCCGCGCGATGCGGCGCTAATAATCCTGATTTTTTTCCAGTAGTCAGATCATGGTGTAAGCGGCACAGCTTCAACTCTAAATCCTCAAAGGACTCCCCCTGCGCCTGATGGTCAGGATAGTCCCGCAAAAAACCGCGCCACTGTCCTTGATCTTGCCACACGGTATATTGTGCTATTTCCATGGGGGTGATTCTAGCCCAGGGACGAGGAATGCCATAACAAATTGTGGGTTTTCGAGTCGGATCCAGCGAAGCAGATGTCTCGAGAAAATGCCCTGCACACGCCCCTCCTTGACATTCTTAAGCGGATGGCCCAATTACATGCCCCGTGTAGTTGGAAAGATCAGCATGCCCCTGACCATCACACCAGCCATGCATCATCACGAGGCCGCATCTCCCATTTCAGGGGAAGTCGGGCCACTCGCCGTTCGATATCGCCAGGTCACTGACCTCGCCGAACTACCTGACACTGTGGCATTGGAACCGGACGAAGCCTTTGTGGTGGGAACCTTCGAGCTGGCTGAGGCCTTAATCGCACGTGGTATCGACAGCAGCCAGATTGCCGTTAGCGGGCTGCCCCCTTCAGACCCAACCTATCCCGGCTATGTTCGAACCGCTTCGAGCGTCAATCTGACCCCACTTGTCCCCTTTCGTTTCGACCGCTCGACCCTGGTTATTTTGCCCACCTACAACGAACGGCACAATCTGCCTCCCATGATCGATGCGATCAGGACCTACATCACCACCGATATCCTGGTTGTGGACGACAATTCACCTGATGGCACGGGACAACTGGCCGACGAACTGAGCCGACAGCACACATCTGTGCATGTCCTGCATCGAGCCGAAAAACAAGGGCTTGGGCCAGCCTATATCGCAGGATTCCAATGGGCACTGAACCGCCGCTATCAGTCGATCATCGAGATGGACTGCGACTTCAGCCATGCGCCTTGGGACTTGCCGCGTATGGTCCATAGGAGCGCAACGGCCGATTTGGTTATTGGAAGCCGCTACATTCCAGGAGGAGGAACGGAAAACTGGGATCAGCGTAGGCGGTTGGTCTCACGACTGGGCAATGCCTACGTCAGCCGGTTTCTTGGTTCGACCATTCGTGATTGGACCGGAGGATTCCGCTGCTTCCGCCGAGAACTATTAGCGGAAATGAATTTGGACAGGGTCAAAGCAAAGGGCTATGTCTTCCAGGTTGAAATGGCCTGGCGAGCCTTCCAGGCAGGGGCGGTAATTACTGAACTGCCGATCCGCTTCCGGGACCGTATTCACGGTCACAGCAAACTCGGCTGGCCTACGATCTTTGAAGCGATCAAAGAAGTCCCGCGTATGTATTGGCGGACATCGGCCTACCGGTAGATGTTCACTTCACCGCGGCAGATCGATCGGCCGATCATCTAGAACACACTGGGGGAACGGGAACTCGGCACAGGATCTGCGATCTGAACCTTGCTCAAATCGATCACCAATTCATCTTTTGTATTGGCGAAGAGATCGTCCACGAAACTGCTTTCCTGCACAATTACGGCATCCGCCGGTTCAAAAAACAGGTTGAAACCCTTGGCAGCCGTCGGTCGCATCGGATATCGACGATCGTAAATCATCCCATAGGAGGGAACTCCGTAGATGATCCGCCAATTGCCTAACAGGAGGTGCAACTCATTCCCTCTGACATAAATCCCACCGGATGTAATCATCCGCCGATTCAAGGTGAGCGGCTGGCTCAAATAAAACGTCACCCGCTCATTGTATTGCGCCTGAGCCAGGCCATCCGCCAGCTGTGCCGACAACAACGCCAGCTCTTCCTCTGAGAAGACTGGAACGAGCGGCGCCTCGCCTTGAAGCCACCGTTGCGGCGGAACGCGATGTTCTTGGCCCCTGAGGCTGGACAAGATTGTCCTCAGCAGCTCCTTCTCTAACACTACGGGATGAGAGAAATGGCCTTGCGGCCATTCCGGCAGAACTGTCTGGTCCTCTTCTAACCGCACATAGTTGACCGGATCTTCATAGACGATTCGCGACGGCACATGCGGGATCGCACAGCCGGCCAACACAATCAGTACTGAGAGCAGCGTGCTGAGTGCTGAGACACGGCGATACATTGGCAGCCAGCCGTATGGTTTCCTTTCTAACCTAGCAGTCACCACTCGGCACTTACTCCGTGATAGTGACTGTCATTTCTACACGTTCCAGGGGATTATCCCGCCCGTCTCGTTTCATGCTCACGACCTTGTCCGCCACGTCCATGCCGCTGATGACTTCGCCGAACACGGTGTATTGCCAATCCAAAAAGTTGGCGTCCGCCACACAGATAAAAAACTGTGAGCCGGCGCTGTCCGGGTCGTTTGCCCGGGCCATCGATACGATGCCGCGTTTGTGCGGCTTGCTGTTAAACTCGGCTTTGACCTTGTAGCCCGGGCCGCCCATGCCATGCATCGATCGGTCCGGGTTCTTACTGTTGGGATCCCCGCCTTGAATCATGAACCCAGGGATGACTCGATGAAAGGTTGTGCCATCATAAAACCCTTCCTGCGACAGCTTCACGAAATTCTTGACGTGGCCAGGTGCCACATCGGGGAAAAATCTGATCACGATCTCCCCCATGGGCACCCCTTTGCTGGCCAGGGTGATCCGTGCCTGAGTTTTTTCTGTCATATCGGCCATGATATCGATCCTTTCACAGCGACTGTGTTATCGAAAGAGAAAGGGCGGCGGTGCAATACCCGCCTCAAGACCTTGATTGACGGCAACCCAGGTCAGTCCGTCGTCGCTGCGGAATACCCCCGCGCTCGTCCCCGCATAATAACTTCCGTCTCCGGAAGCGATCAACGACTGGACTGCCGGGCTCGTCAGCCCTTTGTTCACAGGAACCCATTGCTTGCCGTTGTCCATGGTTTTAAAAATACCGTTCCCCGTGGCCACGATCAAGCCCTGGTCAAACAGAGCAATTCCGCGGATCGAATCGTTTGGCAACGCTCGGCTGATCCCTCGCCATGTCTGACCGCCGTCCGCACTCCGAAACACCCCGCCATCGAACGTGCCGGCTAGAATTCCCTGCTCCTGGTCCACGACGATCACCCGGATAAAATTCTCGATCATCCCTTCATGATTCTTCAAACCATGCTGCAGCCGAACCCAGCCGGATGACTGGCGTTTGAAACGCAGAATCCCTTTGCCAGAGGTTCCGGCATACAACGTCCCATCCGAAGAACGAGCCAGTGCATGAACCAGTACGTCGTCTAACCCCGTCGTCACGACCGACCACCGATCCTCCGACCCTTGGAGCCGATACACACCATCGCCGGTCCCCGCATACAGCTCCTCGTCCACCGCCATGAGCGCTTTGACCTCCAGCCGTTTGAGGCCTGCATTGACAGGTTGCCATGTCTTGCCTTCGTCGCGAGAACGAAAAATGCCCCCGCGAAAGGTGCCGGCATACACGATCCCTTCTCTGGTCACAGCCAAGCTCAAGATATAGGGATCGGTGACGCCAATCCCTACCGGCTCCCAGATTGCACCACGATCGCTTGAGCGAAAAATCCCATGGCCGAAGGAACCTGCGTAGACTGCCCCATTTCCTGCGATCGCCAAGGCTTGGACGCTCGTGGCCGATCGATCAAACGGTCCAGCCGCCGGCCCTTCCGCATCCGCACCAGTGGCGGCGCAACCAAGGAGGAGCATCACCGCGAAACAGAATCTCATGCCCGACATGCTGTGGCCTGCCGATGTCATCGAACTCGATTCCCTGCAGTTCCCATGGGCAGATTCGGATCAAGCGGTAGATCGATGGGGCCGTCATTCCGATCACGGCCAAATAGCCGGGCTCCGAGAATACCGACTTCATACAGCACCATCAACGGCACCGCCATCAGCAGCATCGTGAACAGCGTCGCATCCGGTGTCACGACCGCCGAGAGGATGAGGCTGGACAAGATGGCATGTTTCCGGTACTGTGCGAAGCCTCGCGCCGAGACCGCCCCTGTTGCCGCAAGCAGCGTCATGGCCAGCGGCAGCTCGAACGCGCAGCCGAAGACCAGCAAGAATTTCACATTAAAATCAATATACGTACCGACGCTCAGCTGCGGGGTCACGTCCCGATCCAGTCCAAAACTCACAAAGAAATCGATCACCAGGGGAAGAATCACAAGATTGCAAAACACCAACCCCATCGTAAAGAGACCGCCAGCCAAACAAAACAGTGGAATGGCCCAACGCTGTTCCTTCGGCAACAGCGCCGGCTCGACGAATTTCCAGAATTGATAGAAGACAACGGGGAGACTCAGGATGACCGCCGCCAGCAACGATACTTTAATCGAAGCAAAGAGGGCTTCCGTCGGCCCATAGAATACCAGTTGATTCTGGAAGGGCCGGTTCAACCACGCCACCATGTCTGACGAGAACGAGAAGGTGCCGATTAACGAGGCGAGAATGGTGAATCCGATGATGATCAATCGGCGCTTGACGGTCTGAATATGCGCGGCAAGCGGATTGACAATCTTGTCCATGGCAAGCGTTCCGCCGCCGGATGCGCCGGCGGCGGAACGGTTTCCTCAATGCGCAGCAGGTTGTAACCCGTGCTCACGATACAGGCGGATCAGTTCCGCCAACTTGTCTTTCTTGACCAGTTTTTCCTTCTGCATACGTCTTTTTTCGAGTTCTTCAGCCGGAGTCAGCACATGGCGTTTTTGCAGCTCATTCAGTTCGAGATCCAACCGATGGTGAGAAAGTTCCAGCTCGCGAAATTCAGAGCTGGATTGACGAAGTTGCTCGAGAATTGCCTCATCCGTCAACATGCGACACCTCCTGGATTAGGTTAGTGTGCTGAGACCGACCCACCTCCCACCGGGAACAAACGGGCCTCCCGTTCGTTCTCCGGCACGACAAGGGGGATCAACTCCATAATCACCGCATCTTCCGTGGGATTCGTATAATACCGGCGGCGAGTGCTGATAGGCACAAAGCCCAGCTTCCTGTACAGACCCTGCGCAGCCTCATTCGAAGCCCGCACCTCCAACAACGCTCGGCTCGCAGCAAGTCCTACACCGACACGAACGGCCTCGAGAGCGAGTGCCCGCCCGATTCCTTCGCGACGCATGGATTCCCGAACTGCCAGATTCATCAAACGAAGCTCTTCGAACACAATCCAGAAACAGTGATAGCCGATAATCGACTCGGTGGTCTTTCCCTCTTCGCATCCCACCGCGACGAGAAAGTGGGCAAACTGGTTACCCGTCAGTTCTGCTTCGAGCATTTTGCGCGTCCAGGGGGCTGAGAAGCAAGCTTCTTCTAATTGCACGATGTCCGGCAGCATGTCGGCCATGGCTGGAACGATCCGAAAGGGAGGGTTAGGCATGTTTCTTCCTCAACTGAGTTGCCGACTGCCGTCCTTGCCGCCCTCTCGCCAGCCGTTGCGCAATCTTATTCGTCACTCGTTCTTGGCGACGCATCACCGGTGACACCCCTCCAGACCGGTCGTATTGAAGCTCGGCCTCAGCCCGTTGTACATACAGCGGCTCCACTCGATTGCCGGCAATATCTCCCCGACGGAACCGCTGCATCCCAAGAACTGCCACACTCGCTGCCGACGGCTTAACCTCCAGAGGACTCACAGAAACCGTGACAGAGACGGGCAACGCGGCACGAATCTGTGCATTCATCGCTGACCATCCGTCACCGAACACAAGCGTGTGCTCGGTAAGACTCCGAGCCAAGGCAGCCGGAGGACCGACGCATTCCGTCATGAGGCGCTGCAATTGATCGTCTGCTGTCCGTCGAAACACCGCCCAATAGAGTTCCCCTCTACGGCTCGTCACAATGGGACAGATGGGAAGAACCGACGAATTCACACCCCATGCCATTGCTTCCAATGTCGGGACGAGGACCAGCGGAAGGCCGGTCGCCGCGCGCAATCCGAGGCACGTTGCCAACCCCACACGAATCCCGGTAAACGACCCGGGTCCCGCTGAACAAGCCAATCCATCAAGATCGTTGAGCCGCAATTGTGTCTCCATGAGCAGACGTTCAATCGCGGGCAGCAGCAGCGTCCCATGCGCACCACTGGCGTCCTGGTCTTGTCGAGCCAGGATCCGGTTCTCCTCAAGAATCGCAACGCTCTGCCATGCGGTGGCCGTCTCGATCGCCAAGATTCTCATAAAAATAGTGCTCTGATCTTATATTGCTGACGCCCTATCTTCGCTAAAATACCTGACCTAATTCTTCATGTTTTATCGGTTGGTTCGGCAGCATTTCATGGAACACGACCTGGACAGTTACCTGTTCTCGCCCATCCTCGAGAGAAATTTTGAACGGACGAATCAAGAGTGGCACCGATCCGGACTTTCCCGGCAAAGGCCTGTCGGCCTGATTGTCGAGCGGTCGGAAGTCTTCATAGTGAATGGTGGCATCCACCTCACCGCCCCCCCCTAACCGATCTTCCTGAACAACCAGCAACGTTCGTCGATCAAACCACAAGCGGCGGACCAGCATCCGTTCACGCACTGCACCGTTCGCAGTTGCATACACATCCAGACGATACCGGTCCCCGTCCTCCACCAGCCTCACGGTTTCTCCCGATCCCAGCGAACTGGTGCCCAGCACCCCACTCACTGCCCAGACACTCAATTGAAACGGACGTGCGAGCTTGCCCATTTCTTCCATCTCAGACTCCCGTCCGATCAGCACACGCCCCATCGTCGGCAGCCGGAGTTTGTACAAATCCTCCGCCTGAACAAATTCAAACACCTCGCCGCCGATGGGATTAAACCCCCTGAGCCTCAAGGCATTCGGGCGGCGATAGTACACAGTACCCTCGACACGGGATGCGATCGGAATCCCCCCTCCACGCACCTTGGCGCTGAATAGCCCCTTCATTGACTGAATGGCGGCCTCTCGCTGACGAAGCAACGTCGTCAATTCTTCCGCCGTAGCCTGCTTGAGCGGCACATCAAGCCCAGGCCGAAACAGCGTGCATCCGGCCAGCAGCAGACACACGGCGGTTCCCTGTGCGGCCCGCCGGGCGAAGCGCGCACAGCGGTTAAGCGAGGACGACATCCAAAGCCTCTCCCACTTCATGAATACCGACCAAATCAATACCCCCGATTGGTTCCAGCTTCATCAAGTTCCGTTCGGGCAGCAAACAGCGTTTGAACCCCATTTTTGCCGCCTCCCGAATTCGCAGCTCCGCCTGGCTGACAGCGCGGACTTCCCCGCCGAGCCCGACCTCGCCGAGGATCAAAAGACCCGGCTCGACCGGCACTTCGCGCAGGCTCGATGTCACCGCCGCCACGATGCCCAGATCAATTGCCGGCTCATCGATGCGCAGACCTCCGACGATATTCACATAGACATCCTGGCCGGACAGGTGCAACCCTAGTCGTTTCTCCATCACAGCGAGCAGCAAGGACACTCGATTCAGCTCCACGCCATTGGCCATTCGCTTCGGCATGGCATAACTCGTCGAAGACACCAATGCCTGTAACTCGACCAGGATCGGCCTGCTGCCCTCAAGACTCGACACAACTACCGAACCAGTGCTCCGTTGCGGGCGCTCGGCCAAGAAGAGCTCCGAGGGGTTAACAACTTCGTCTAATCCTGAATCTTTCATTTCAAACACGCCGATTTCATTGGTTGAACCGAATCGATTCTTAACAGCGCGGAGAATCCGATAACTGTGCCCCTTGTCGCCTTCGAAGTACAGGACCGTATCGACAATGTGCTCTAACAAACGTGGCCCGGCGATCGCCCCCTCTTTCGTCACATGGCCAATAATAAAGACCGGCACGCCAGCTCGCTTGGCGAACCACATGAGTTGTCCGGCGACCTCCTGCACTTGGCTGATGCTGCCTGGCGCCGATGTGATTTGTTCCGTATACACCGTCTGAATCGAATCAACGACCACCGCTGCCGGCTGGATTTCCTGGACGGCTTTCAGGATCTGTTCGAGCGAGGTTTCCGCCAATATCAACAGACTCGGATTCTCGATACCTAACCGCTGGCCCCGCATCTTGATCTGGCGCGGGGACTCTTCACCGGACACATACAACACCTGCTGTTCCTTGGAAGCCAATCGTGGCAACACCTGAAGCAGTAACGTCGTCTTGCCGATTCCCGGATCGCCCCCGATCAAGATCACCGAACCGGGGATGACTCCTCCGCCCAACACTCGATCGAACTCGCCGATACGCGTGAGGCGTCGATCCTCGCCAACCACCTCGATCTCACCAATCGGTGTGGCCCGCACCTGTCCTGTCTTCATCGCGACAGGTCGGCCCTTTCCGGTCGCTGCCTGCCGCTCCTCTTTCATGGTATTCCAGCCCCCGCAGTCGGGGCAGCGGCCCAGCCAGCGGGGTGCTTGGTGGCCGCACGATTGGCAAGAAAAACTGACTTTGGCCTTCAACGGATGTGCCTCGCACAGACGATCACGAGAGAATGTCGTTCATATTATATGGAAGCATGGCAGGAATAAAAGGTGGCCGCGTGATCATTCGTCTCACCAAGACGTCACGCAATCTGTTTCCGCAGATGGCCCCAGTATGCTGTGCCGGAATACCCGCATGCGACCGTACCGGTCGTCATCGCCATGATGCGATAGACCTTGCTCCGTGGGATTTTGACTTTCACGGAGGGATTCAAGAGATCGGGCGAGTGCAGAACCAGCTTGAGTGACTCCCCTGCAGAGAGAATCGGCCACATGCAGGACAGCCGCAACCTGGTTTCATAGCGCGGGATAGACATGGTATAGAGCCACCCTTGATCGAGATGCTCTGTCGCCATACGGACGAGCTTGCTCAGCACCGGCCGAAACCGCGGCAGGTTGGCCTGATCAAGTAAGTCCCCCGGCTTCAATCCTGCCTCGGCCAGCATCGGTTCAGGTACATAGCAGCGGCCCTTCTGAAGATCATGGGCGATGTCTTTGACGATGTTCGTCAATTGCAGGCCCTTTCCAAACCGAACACCGACCTCCGACATCTCCCGCACATTCCACGAGGCCAGCGCCTTCCGATGGGCGCACATCAAGTCCGTCCAAAATTCACCCACACATCCGGCGACGTAATAGGTGTACCGGTCCAGGTCACCGAGCGTCTTCAGTGCCACGAGATCATCCGCGGCTTTTCCGGGAAACAGGTTCAAATCCATTTCCATGCCTAGCGTCAGGGTCGTCATCAGCCGCTGTACCCGGCGGCGATCATCCGGCGAAAAGTCTTGAAAGAGCCTGAAGCACTCGTCCAATCGCTCGAGCAAGGTTCGTTCCGCCGAATCGCGCTGGAGCGGCCCGACTGCCCGCTGGATATCCTGAACCTGCCTCCACACGACCTGATCGCTGACAAACTGTCCCTTAAGTTGGCGGAGCAAGTCCATGCG
>JAYWIP010000135.1:0-5315 GCA_039794465.1 Nitrospira sp. | reverse complement strand
GGCGAGCATCTCGTCTTCGGTGACCAGTTCATCGCCGCGAATCACCAAGTGCGCTTCGACCAGGAGATTCAACTCGCGCAACAGCTCCTTCGCCTTCCTGGGTCCTTTGACGTCCACAGTTCGAGATGGATGGCTGAGTTGCACGCGCATGGGCCGATCATATGCCGCCGATGGAGCGGCGGGCAAGAGGGGGGACGCGTTAGTGAGAAAGGGGGACTCGTGATCGCGCATACGCGAGACCGTTATCGAGCGTGGTGACGAGCCCGTCCAGCTGCGCTTCATAACAGTCGTCGAGTAATTGTCCCATCTCGGGGCCCGGCTGGACTCCCAAGTCCAGCAGGTGTCGCCCCATGACGATCGGCGCCGGGGCTTGATTGTCCACGTTCAACTGCTTGGCGCGCTCCAGAAGCCATTCGCCGGCGGGAAACCCGTCGAAGAGTTTCGGCGGACGTCCGGCGTGATCGGCCCGGGCGACGCGCACCAACCGGTCGATGCGGGTGACGTGCCGGGCCAGCCGCCGCACGGCGCTGTCGGATGCCCGCGCGTCATACAGGGCACGGGGCCGGAGATGGCAGCGCACCAGAGGGAGGACCTCGTCGATAAGCTGTTCTTGATTTGTCAGGCGTGCAAGAAAGCGCCTCGTTGGTGCTTCCCCTTCCTGTTCATGGCCTCTGGCGGTAATTCGTCCGAAGTCGCTCCGTGTCGTCGCCGGTTTGCCGAAGTCGTGGCAGAGGACGCCCAGCCCGACGGGCAGATCGTCGTCAGGCCGGCCGGTCCGTTCCGTGGCGAACCAGTCCAAACAGTGCAACGTGTGAATCCACACATCGCCTTCCGGGTGCCATGTGGGATCCTGCTCGCATCCTTGCAGCGCCGCCAGTTCTGGATAAAAACGGAGCCAACCGCAGCGGCTCAAGAATTGAAGTCCTAGGGAGGGCTTCACCCCCTGCACGATGAGCTTCTTCCATTCCGCCCACAGCCGTTCCTTTGGTTGTCCGTCTTGTGACAGCATCTGGCAGAGCGCGACGGTGTCCGGCGCGAGAGTCAGTTCGAAGCGGGCAACCAGCTGCATGCCGCGCAAAACACGCACCGGATCTTCGCTAAACCGATCCGACGCATGACGGAGCACGCGGGCGGCGAGGTCGGCCCGGCCGTTGAACGGATCGCGGAGTTCCAGAGTGTCAGGGTCCCAAGCCATTGCGTTGATCGTGAAATCACGCCGGGCCAGCGCCTCATCGATGTCCATCTCCGGGTCGGCCTGCCGGAGCAAGCCCGGCACGGATCCATGGTCGGTCAGAAGACGGGAGGGGGTGGAAATGTCGACGGGCAACCCCTCCAGCTTGAACACGCCGAAGGTCTTGCCGACGAACTGGACAGCAAACTGTTGTTCTAGTAGGGCATGGAGTTGTCCGGGCGGCAGCCCGAACACTTCGAGGTCCAGATCCTGCGGCTGACGGCCTAGGACGAGATCGCGGACCGATCCGCCAACCAGCCATGTCCGTCCACCCGCCTGACGGACCGCCTGCTCGATCCGGCGCAATGTTCCCGCAAGGGTTGGATTTTCGATACGAAAGCGGCAGGGCATCACGGAGTCCCCAGACTAGATCGTCGCGTTGCGGAGCACGGTCGCTGATTCTTCGGGTGAGACCGGATTGATGTAAAATCCGGTGCCCCATTCGAAGCCGGCAACCTGTGTCAGCTTGGGAATGATCTCCAGGTGCCAGTGATAAAACTCGCCGGTCCGTTCATGCAACGGCGAAGTGTGGAGGATGAAGTTATACGCGGGGCGGGCCAGGACTTTGTCCATACGTCGAAGGCATTCGGACAGGATCGGCGCGAGGAATTCGAACTGGGTTTTTTGGCTTTCCTCGAAGTAGCCGGCGTGGCGCTTGGGGAGAATCCACATTTCGAAGGGAAACCGCGGGGCGAAGGGCGTGAGGCAGACGAATTCCGGATTCTCCGCTACCAGGCGCGCTCCAGTGCCGAGCTCCTGCCGGAGGATGTCGCAGTAGATGCACCGTTCCTTCTGTTCGAAGTGGGCTCGGCAGCCCTCGATCTCATCCATGACGCTGGTGGGGACGACGGGGAGTGCGATCAACTGCGAATGGCTGTGTTCCAAGGTGGCCCCGGCGGCGGAGCCGTGATTCTTGAAGATGAGGATGTAGCGGAACCGCAGATCCTTCTTGAGGTCGATGATCCGGTCCCGATAGGCCCACAGCACATCTTCGATCTTCTTGGCCGGCAAGTCCGCGAGGCTCTCCGTATGGCCGGGCGATTCGATGATGACCTCGTGCGCGCCGATGCCGTTCATCCGGTCGTAGAGGCCGAGCCCTTCACGCCCCATGTCGCCTTCTACTTGAAGCGCGGGAAATTTGTTCGGGACGACACGCACGGTCCACGTGGGAGAATTGGGCTCGGCGGGTTGCGGCCGGTAGGCCATGATCTCTTTCGGCGTCAGCCGCTCTTGTCCAGGACAGAAGGGACAGATGGCGGTGGACATCGGCCGGGCCGGCTGCACCTGCATGAAGTCATGCGGGCGCCCGATCCGCTCAGTCGAAATGATCACCCACCGGCCGACAATAGGGTCACGTCGTAAATCAGGCATGGTTGCTCAGCACTCCTTCCTATACCCGCCACATGGCCGCGTCAAATTCAGGCCCCGGTACGGTCAACACCGCCGGCTTCTGATAGGGGTAGCGGGCGACTTCAAGATTGCGCTCCAATACGACGATCCACATCTTCACCTCTTGTCCCGGCTCGAGATGGAGATCCTTGTGGGGCAGAGCCAGTTCGACAATGCTGTGTCTGGCGATGGATCGGTAGGGGCCGATCTCCTGCCAGGTTTCCGGACCGGTCGCTTGCGAGAGGAGAAATTGAAGCGGCTCCGCCGGGTTGAGCGAGAAGGTGATCCGGAAATGGCCCCGAACGCTCTGAAGCGCGATTTCCGTCCGCAGATTGGGCTGTCTGGCTTCCGACGCCTGGTCCACGTCGAATCGAAGGAACAGCCAATCCTGGTTCCAGCCGAATTGGACCGAGGTGAACAGACTGTCGGCCTTCCACATCGCGCCCAGCGGCGGCTGGGTGTCGATAATGCCTGCCCCGCGCCATTCGAAGAAATCCGTCACCCCTCCGTCGAGCGTGGGTGAGAGGAGTGCTCGCGGTTGGGTGACAGGATCGGTTTCGTGGACTGCCCCCAGAGCACAGATCGGCTGGTTCAGCTGTTCGGGCACGGGGAGACCCATGTGCCCCCATACATTGCGGAGGTGTGTTCTGAAGAGTCGGTCGAATTCCTGCTTGAAGTTGGTTTCAAAGTCGTCGCCGTACCACCAGAACCAATCGCTGCCCTCGGCCGCGTACAATTCGTCCCACGCGGCGTTCACTCGATCCGGTGGCAGGCTCGGCGCGGTCTCGATCAAGCGGGCCCTCGTATGGCCGAGGAGGTTCCAGCCGTGATTGTCTTCCTGGTGGCCGATCCAAATTTTGAAGTCGGCGTTGATCCACGAGCCTGAATGCAGATCGGACAGCTGTTGTACGGGAGGCGCGGCGGCAATGGCTTCAACAATCGTGGATGGATGCACGGCGAGGTGGTCGGTCCGGTCGAGCTCCCGTGCCGTCAAGGCCGAGTAGAGGAGCGACAGGAACCGCTCGCCGCCGTCGTGGTAATGTTCCCAGGGATTTTCGCCGTCCAAGACGATGGCGATGACGATCTGTTCCTGGGCCGTCGTCTCGATAATGCCACGCAGGCGACGGAGGACATCTTCGGCGGCGGACTCCGGGGCGGTTTTGTGGTAGACGAATCCGAATGCATCCGAGATCTCCCGGTCGCGGAACAGGAGGGTGAGTTCTTGTCCTGCCGCTCCGGCTCGATACGGTTGATACAACGCGGTCTGCCGATTCCACGGCAGACCGCTCATCTCCAGCGAGCGCGCAAGGATACCTTCGTCGGTGGCCAGCCAGCTGAACCCGGTTCGCTGCAGAATGGGAAGCAGTTCGGGACAGACCGAGCCCTCCGATGGCCACAAACCCGCCGGCGCGCGACCGAACGTCCGGCTGTGGAATTCGACCGCCCGCCGGAGTTGCGCTTCGGCGTCGTCCGGGGCGTGAAAACGAACCGGCAATGGAAGATCCGGCCTGGCACGCCGGGTGACGTCGGTATCGATGATGAGCGGGAGAATCGGGTGAAAGAAGGGCGTCGTCGTCAGCTCGATTTGCCCCCGTTCCAGGAGTTGCCGATAGAGAGGAACGACTTCGCGCACCGTCGTGAGTTGGAGCGCCAAGACTTCTTGCTTCTCTTCTTCCGTGAAACCACGGTTCTTGTTGCGCAGAGCCGCCAGGCGTGGATAGCGATGGACGGCGCCATATCCGAACCAAGCCAGATTGTGCCAGACCTGCAAGTCAAGACAGTCCTGAACGGAAAACCGGCGGGCCAGGCGCGGCAGGTCTTGTCCCTGGATGTCCAGCCCCCGTTTCACCAGCAATTCGTGGTAACGCGGGGAAGGCCGTACCATCGTCGCCCAATTGGCCGCGAAAAAGTGGCGGATGAGAAAGGCCCGGTCCTCCTCGGTCAGGTCCGCCGCCGGTCGTCGGGCATACTCGAGAAAGAGGTCGCGCACGGTGCCGTTGCCGATCTCCTCCAATTGACGCAGGAGCGAGGGGGTGAAATTGAACGTCGCGCGCACAGCTGGAAATTGCTCCAGCAAATAGGCCATATCATAGTATGCTTTGGTCGCGTGGAGGCGGACCCAGGGCATGCTGGCCGATCCCGCCACCGGATCGGTATAGTACGGCTGATGCATATGCCAGAAGAAACAGACGTGAACGTGTTTCATGGGCGGATATGGTTGAGTATGTCATTAGGGGGACGGCGCATGCAATCAACTGTGCGATTTGTCCGCACACGCCTGGACGTCGACTGAGATGACAACCGTGTTTCGGTATTGGGGGCCTGTCTTCGCCTACGCCGGTTTCATTTTCTATCTGTCCTCGCAATCCCATCCTGAGGAGCAGCTGCCGTCCTTCGTCGGGCTCTTGAGCGACAAGGTGCTTCACGTCATCGAGTACGCCGTGCTCGGAGCCCTCTTCTATCGGGGATTTCGCTGGAGCGCCGGGGCCTCGTGGCGGCCATGGGCCGTCCCGCTGGCCGTGTTGTGCACCTCCCTGTATGGCGTCAGTGATGAACTCCATCAGTCTTTCGTTCCGTTTCGAGAGTCGAGCTGGCTCGATTGGGTGGCGGACACCGTCGGTGCGGGGTTGGGCGCGGCGGCCATGGCTCGCCTGGCCACTCTGTGGCCGGTGAGCCCGGCGTCAGCGGCGGACAG
>JAYWIP010000134.1:0-2899 GCA_039794465.1 Nitrospira sp. | reverse complement strand
TGCCATCTGACCCGGATGAAGCACTGAAATACAAGCTCGTTGCCGCCAAAGCCGGCTATGCGCTGGCCCAGCACGATGTGGCCATCCTGTACGACAGACGAGGAAATCCGGAAGAAGCGCTGAAATGGTGGAAGATGGCAGGCGATCAGGGATTTCCTGATGCTCTCTTCAGCTTGTCCCGGGTGTATTCGGCAGGAAGGGGAACGCCGAAGGATCTCTCTTTATCGTATGCGTATTTCAAGCTCGCAGGGGTACCCAAAAAGAATGTCAATGAGATGGCTTCCATGTTGTCGAAGCCAGAACTCGAGAATGCGGAAAAATTCGTTTCCGAATGGAAGCCGCAGCCAACGGCGCTGACACTTAAGGCAAAGCGCGGCTTTAGAGCCGCAGAAGAACACCTGAAGACCGTCAAGAACTAGGTGTTCTGATTTTCCTTAGATCAATTTCATCCCCTTCAAGCTCGCATGCCCGTTCTTGCCGACGATGATGTGGTTGTGCACGGGTCGCCTGGGCCGACGTGAAGTCACGGCCGAGCATCATCTGCGATATGCTTTGCAAGATACTCAGCGTCTTCGCCGACGCCCCACAGAAATGAGGACTTTATTTTGTGGAGCCAGGGTAGGCCGAGGAAATACACCCCTGGGACTTCTGCGATCACGCGGTCATGCACTGGCACGCGACCGGAGGGCTGCACCTCTTCTTCAAAGATTGGAAGGTCAATCCAATTGAAGTCATACCGAAACCCGTTTGCCCAAATGATGGTGGTGATGTCAGCCGCGGCGACATCGAGAGTGAGGCGGGGATCGCTCACTTCCTTGGGAGCATACAAGACCTCGGCGTGCTCATCGGGAGATGGAAGGTCCAGCCCGTTCCGGGCAGCATATTGGTCGGCTTGCTGGATGAAATCGTTGAAAGATGCATCGCCTTGCGCCAGGTGCTCACGAAGGTCGTCTGCAATGGCTAGCCTGCCACCCCGCTCTCCGAGAACGCGGCCAAGCAGCACCACTCCGTCGGCTGCCAGCCGACGCAGATCCACGTCGTGACCGCCGCCCACACCCGTGATCAAGCGGGGCGGTTGGTCGTCTTGCCGTCGATCGACGGTTACGTCGGCCTCACCGAGGGCCATGTACCACCAGATATAGTCCTTGCCACGGTATCGACGTGGCGTGCGCCGGTGTTTGCTTACGGAGAGGTATACACGCCGGCCGGCCGAGCAGAGCTCTTCCGCAATCTGGGCGCCCGAATTTCCCGAACCGATCACCAGAACCGCTCCTGGCGGCAGCAAATGCGGATTGCGATACTGGCTGGAATGCAAGTGCAATGCTGTGCTCCCGATCGGGAGTGGCGCCGCCGGTATCTGAAACGGTCCGGTGGCGATCACCACGTTCTTCGCTTCGAACAGGACAGCCTGGGTCTCAACGATCAGGCGCTTCAAGTCCGGTGTTCGGCGGATAGCGGTCGCCGCCAATCCGCAGCGTAATGGTGCACGGATAAAGGCAGCGTAACGTTCGATGAATCGTAAGACCTCGTCGCGTGACGCGAATGCGTCCGGATCGGAATCCTCAAAGGTGAAGCCGGGCAGCTGAATGTTCCAGTTCGGACTCTGGAAAGTGAGCGAGTCCCACCGCTCGCTTCGCCAACGCTCTGCAACTCGGTGTCGTTCGAGAACCACGTGTTCTCGTCCTAGCTGACCAAGATAATAGCTCATCGCCAGTCCGGCTTGTCCTCCTCCTATGATCACCGTTTCAATCTGTTCCATGATTTCGTGACGATCTTTGAAGGAGGCAATCTGCACCTGTCGGACGTCCCCGGTGATTGAGGGTGTAAATGAATTCAGGTAGAAGCAGAACTGCCTATTTTCTTCTACACCCATGACGGAGCGGTTATGGCTAGAGAGATCGACTGGGAAGGTCGTATCGGGCGGCGCTTGAGGTTGCGGGACCTGCACATTTTTTTCACGGCCGTGCAGTGCGGCAGCATGGCAAAGGCAGGTCAAAAGCTTGGAGTTACGCAGCCGGCTGTCTCCAGGGTGGTCGCCGATCTCGAACAGGCGGTCGGTGTACGGCTTCTCGACCGCGGAGCCCGAGGCGTTGAACCCACGATATACGGCCGTGCATTACTCGCGCGCAGCAACGCGGCGTTTGATGAGCTAAGACAAGGCGTAAGGGACATCGAATTCCTGGCCGATCCGACGGTTGGAGAGGTGCGGATCGGTTGCCAGGAGACGTTCGCGGCCGCAATCCTACCATCCGTCATTCATCGGTTTTCTCAAGCCTATCCTCGCGTGGTCCTGCACGTAGAACAATTGGGTTCGCTTGCGGCCGAATCCTCGGCTTTGCGCGAACGAACCATCGATTTGGGTATGTTCCTGCTGGTGAAGCCCGACGACGATAAACGCTTCATGGAAGATTTGAATGTGGAAGTTCTTTTCCATGACAAACTAGTCGTCGCGGCGGGAGGGCAAAGTCGTTGGGCGCGCCGCCGCAAGCTCGATCTCGCTGAACTCGTCGATGAACCCTGGGTTTTAACGGAGGCGGGTACTTTGAGCTATCTGCGGGTGGCGGAGGCATTCGCAGCACGCGGCCTCGGCATGCCGAAGACGATCCTTCACACCATTTCAACGCATCTTCGAGCCAATTTGGCAGCTTCCGGCCACTACATTGCGACCTTCCCGAATTCGACTCTTCGCGTCTATGACGATCGCTTTTCTTTGAAGGCGTTGCCGATCAGCTTCCCAGCTCGGCCGTGGCCAGCCGTGATCGTCACGTTGAAAAATCGCACTTTGAGTCCCGTGGTCGAGCGCTTCATTCAGTACGTTCGAGACTTCACGCAACAGATGCGTTCGGACGGGCCAGCTCATCGGCCTCTGCCACGAAGCAACCATCGCTAGCTAAATCAG
>JAYWIP010000133.1:0-8222 GCA_039794465.1 Nitrospira sp. | reverse complement strand
GTCTCATAATCACGAATTCGCAACCACATGAGCCTCAACAGGATCGCTGTCTTTACTGGCCCTTCTCACTTCCCCTGCGCTACAATCCTGCCATGCAGCATCAGATCAAAACAGTCGAAGACCTTCGTTGGCTGATCGCCCACACCGGTGGATTCCGTTCCGGCTACGTCACGGACGTGCAGATGTCCAAGCGCCGCCTGTTCGACGAAGAATCGGGGCGGGAGGTGCCGGCGGGCACCACGGTGTCCGTAACAATTCGTTACCAAGTGCGGGGGCTCGTGCGGGTGACCAGGCTGCTGATGATCGGCGTCACAGACTTTTCGCTTTTCGAGCAGGAGGGCGCGGATTGTTCGTCGCTGGACGTGATTCAGGCCGAATACAGCGCGGGCAAACTGCGGTTCTGGTTTGACCCACAAGGAGAACTGTACATCGTGTGCGAGGAGGCCCAACTGGAAGAAGTCTCGACGCCGATCATCGGTGCTCACCCCATCGCCGAACTGGCCCGCTGGACCTTTCAAGGAGAAGCCGCTGACGGTCCTACAGTGCAGTGGCTGTTGGATGAGTTGGATCGGGCAGGCATGCCCTGTGCCTGGCGAGCCGCGAAGCGGGCAGCGGCTGTTCATCCGACGATTCAGTGGGAGGGCGATCTCATTCCCGCTGGCGATGGGTTGTCCAACCGGACCAACATGGTACACGTGATGGCGTACGGCCTGGCGGAGAGTCAAGGATTCGGGCTGGTCTTGCGAGTCCTCGGCACAAAAGATCGGCAAATCTGCCGCATCCTGGAAGTTCTCGCCGACCACATCACACAGTATTTTCCAGGGAACTGCCTGGTGGGAACGACCATCATCCCTGGCCGTGACTGGGAGAGTTGGCTCACGCAGGAAGGCCGGACGGCACTCGGAGGCAGATGACGAGACACGGACTTGTACGACGGACGGTACGAGTAAATCAGTGGGCGGGTTCGTGGGAGTAGCGGCCGTTCCCGTTGGAATAACTCGACGCCCCATTGCCGTTTGCGTATCCGGCAACATTGTGTTCCGCACCGGCTCGGCTCACAAGGCTGCGGCCGTTCTTTCTGTTCTCACATTCCACCAGTGCCCACAACCGAAGCGGGTTCACCTTTTGTTTTCTGGCGACGTGCAACGAGGTTCCTTCCAAGACCGTATTCAATGAGAGATCAGTTCTCCAGCCCAAATGCTTGGTCAGCGGCGAGAGGACCCGTTCCACCGCATTGATCACCTTGTTCCCGTTGCTGAAGTGGTTCAACATGATGATGCGACCGCCGGGACGGCAGACACGGATCATTTCGTTGACGACCTTCCGATAATCCGGCACCGCCGTGACAACATAGGCCGCAACGACCGTATCAAAGCTGTCATCGTCGAACTCCATAGCCCCAGCATCCATGAGGTGGAGCTGGACATGCGAGAGCTGGAGGGTTTCAGCCCGTTCCTTTGCCTTTGCCAGCATGCCTTCCGAAAGGTCAATTCCAACAATGCGGCAATGGCTGGGATACATGGGAAGGGCGATACCGGTTCCCACCCCGACTTCAAGGACATGTTCGCCGGGCTGTACATTCAGATTGCGAATGGCCGATTCACGCCCTTCCTGAAACACTTTTCCAAACACCTGGTCGTAGAAGCCTGCGTAGGTCGTATACACCCGTTCGATCTTGTCGCGGTCCATAATCTCCTCCACACCTCTGACGACCTGTACCCTCTAGCGGTACAGGAACGAAGGCGGCCAAATCGACACAAGGTGAACGCTACTAAGCAAAAAATCTGCGCGATGCACAGGCTTCCGTGAACCGCAAACGGAGGCTACTGTAGCCAAGTCCCTCCACTGAGTCAATAAACTTCTTCGGCATCTTTTCACCGGCCTTGTGGCTCCTGAACTCCGGCAGCCCTTCAGATGACGTCTTGATTCGTGTCGGGCCCCTGTGGGATAGGTACCCGGCATGGTGTTAGCCGGGCTGTTTGCCAGCGTGTTGTTCATCGGCCTGATTCTGGGCGACTGGCTCTACTTCGTCCGGTTCACACCCGATGCGATCCGCTATGGATGCAGCGTCTCCAGAAGCCGGGAGCGGTGGACTGCAAGCACGATCGAGACGGTCCGCAACCGGTTTTCCGCCGACGGCGTGCTCATGCTGCCGCATGGAATCGCGCGGTTCTATCCCGACCTCTCCCAAATCGCCATCCGCCCCCGATATCGACTGTTCTCAATTGGATTTCGCTCGGCCTGGCCGGTCAAGGGTCTCATTCACCTCTCTGCCGGAAACCAGGCGATGGACGCACTCTGCGTCAAGCGCATTCCCTGGTCGTCGGCGCTGATGACGCTGCTCTGGTTCGGCGTGGTCTTGATCGGATCGCTGGTGTTTGTGGTCACCTATGCATGGGACGGAGGGTTTGCCTCACTGGAAGGAGTGTTTATGGGCGTGGGCCTCGTCGCAGGCGCCCTGCTCGTCCTGGCGGCTGGATTGGTGACTGTGACGATGTCCTACCGGTTGGAAAATAACCGCCTCATGCAAGTCTATGAGGAGCTGCGTGACGCGCTCGAAGGACCGACACACCCGACCCCAGACAGCCTTACGTCGTGAACAGGTTGAGAAAATGCTCGTATTCGGCGGGCAGATCCAGTGCCGACCGATGACGCGCCAAGCCGGCAATGATCCCCCGGTGCTTCTTGGCCAGGCCGGACGTATGAAAGGCGTGCGCAAACTGCTCCCATCGCGCGGCGGAATCGGCTATGATTCTGAGCTGTTCTTCTTTGGGTAGCGCATGCACCGCGGTCGTCAAGACTCGAAGCGCTTTTTCCACGCTTTCGTACGGCGGCGCGAGTTTGAGTCGTGCGTAGAAGGTTTCAAGGTGGCTGCGAAATTCGTCTTTGAGCACATGGATCGGATCGGGCTGGGTTGGGTCGGTATTCGATATGGCCATCTTGGGAATCATACGGCAGGGACTGGAACCATCACAACTCTTCAATGGAGGTCGATATGAAGCGGATGTTCAGTGGAGTATTCGGTGTGGTCGCAGCGGCCCTGTTGGCCGGCTGCTCGTCCTATCATTCCCACCATGGGATGATGGGCGGAGCCGCTGGAGACGCCTATTGGCAAAAGGGCCGGCAAGACATGGCGGCCTTGATCGACCGGACGGTCAAGGATCCCGACAAGGCGAAACAAGTCAATGAAATCGTCGGCGAGATCGTCGACCAATTGAAGGCGGGCCGAGAGCAAGAACGGGGCTATCACCGGCAACTGTATACCTTGAACGGCAGCTATTCAGCGACGCCCGCTGACTTCACCAAGATTCTTAACGAGGCGGGCCAACAACGGATGGCGACCTCGGCGAATATTCTCACCTTGCGGTTCAGGATGAAAAATCTCATGACTGAGGACGAATGGAAAGCCTTGACCGATCAAATGCTGTCATACAGCGGCAGGTACCAGCATGGGGGCGCCGGGGCCAAGACGGGCTATTGAGAAGATTGAGATTGAGGGTAAGACTGCGGTGAGTGCCGAGAGAGGGGTGCTGTCCTCCTCAAACCTTAGCCCCAGCCTTAACCTGGTCCTGAAGCCGTGGCTTTCAGCGGTACTGATATCCACGTCACGCCGGCATCGGTGGAGCGATAGAGCCCGCTGCCGTTTGTACCGGCGTAGAGCGTCTGAGAATTGGTCGGCGCCATGGCTAAGGCTCTGATGTTGAGGGTCGCCAGCCCTTGGTTCATCGCCTGCCAGGTCTTGCCGCTGTCCGAGCTTTTCCACACGCCGGCAGGACCGCCGAGATAGAGGCGCGACGAGTCCGTCGGATGGAGTACCACGCTGCTGATAAACGGATCGGTCACGGACTGGCCGATCCGTTCCCAGTGCTCGCCTTTATCCATCGTGCGAAAGAGCCCTTTCGTCGTACCTGCGTACACGACGTCCGGCTTGGCCCGGTCGATCTCGATGGCATTGACCCCTAGGGCCATGGCTGCCATCAGTTCGGTCTCGGGGATCAACCCATTGTTAATTTTCTTCCAGGTCGCCGCGGCATCATCAGTCCGATAAACTCCGCCCGTCGTCCCCCCATAGAGCACCGCCGGCTCTTTGGGATTGATCGCGATCGACGTCACGATGTGGACTTCCTTCATGCCGTTCATCCGCTCTGCCCATTCACGGCCCGCATCTTTCGTATAGAAGGCGCCCACGGTCGTCGCGGCATAGATCTGTTCGCTGGCCGCCGGATGAAACACAAACTGATTGATGAACGACACGTGCTCTTTCAATCCGACATTGTGCGGCAGCCAATGCTGCCCCCCGTCGGGGCTCTTGTAGACCGCATCGCCCATCGTCCCGGCATAGACGGTAGCCGGCAGGAGTGGATCAATCGCGAGCGTCGTCACGCGCCGCGCGCTGAAGCTCGGAAATTTTTCCCACGTCCCTCCTCCATCGCGCGATTTGTAGACCGCGTCGTTCGTAGCAACATAGAGAATGTCGGGGTTCTTGGGATGCAGCGCGATCGAGACGACCGATTCGCTCTCCTTCTGGCAGCCGAGGGTGAACAGCAAGAGCGGGAATAGGCTAAGAGTAAGGGCTGTGCGTAGGAGAGCCATCGTGTGCCGGACCTAATCATAGGGATTGGAAGGGAGTCAAGGCGAGACCGCATCCACGGTCCTCTCCTGGCAATAATGCGCTATCAGCCAACATTTCCGTGTGAGGCTGCCTGATGAGCAAGAAGCTGGCAAGCAATCCAGTCAGAATGTAGGTGGGATCCGGATTTTGAGAACTTGAGCAGAAGTAGGGAGCCGCAACCCATCCTTATTGCTAGAGGTAAGGTGGAGCGAAGTCGAGAGTCGACTAACGAAGAACCGCCGTGATGCCCGCCCTTATAAATTGCCTGGTCGCGGCTCGACAAGGACACCTGCGTTCCCGTATTCTATGAATTCAGTTGCCTCTCACGAGCAATCCTTCATAATCGGCTGGATATTCTGTCCTCATTAGCAACTAACCGCCGGTAGGGGGCACCCATGCTCACGAAATCTGGCATTCTGTTCATCACGCTCGTACTCGGCTCGATTCCTCCGATTGCAGACGCCTCTTTCGAGTCCGGTGTCGCAGCCTTTCAGAAAGCCGACTATCAGACCGCCTATCAGGAATTGCATCCGCTCGCCGAAGCAGGCGATCCCAAAGCCCAGTACTACATCGGCTTCATGCACTACAGCGGGAAGGGCGTCAACCAGGATAGCGTGGAAGCCCTCAAATGGGTCAAGCCGGCGGCGGAATCCGGAATTGCGGAAGCTCAATACCTCTTCGCGATGATGAACGAGGAAGGCCTACCCGAACCGAAAGGAAATGGGAAGGAGAAGGGGAAGGCGAAGAAGAAAGCAAAGGCGAGAAAAGTGGTCGACAAGGCGGAAGCCATCAGGTGGTTGACGCTGGCATCCGAGCAAGGCCATGTCACGGCCCAAGTGAAGCTGGCCGACCGGCATCTGCACGGTCAGGGCGTCTCGCAAGATATGGTTCAGGCCTATACCTGGTGCGGCATCGCGCAGTTGCTCGCTCCGTCACGGTGCAATCCCCAGGAATATATCCCGGCCTACCGGATGACGGCCGCCCAGCGGGATGAGGCGAGACAGCGCGTACAAGCCTGGCTGACTGCGCACCCGGTCAATAACTCGCACCTCCCGGCCAAGAGTGCGCAGCAGTTGATCGCTGAATTGGACACCGCCGATCACAAGAAACGAGACGAGATCAAGGTGGCCTTGATTCTCATGGGAGATTCCGCACTGCCGGCGATTGCCGATGCATTCCGAGCGACGCCTCTCAAGCATACGGACTTTCTCGCAGGAGTGCTGTGCGAACGGGGGCCGGCAGCGGCAAGCCTGAGTCCGCAACTCATACGCATGTTTCGTAACCCGGCCATCACCCCCTCGGTAAAACACCATTTTCTGTCATCGATCGCCTGTATCGGGAACCGCTCGCCTGAGGTCGAGGCCTTTATGATCTCGCAGTTGAAAGAGGGCGACGATTCCATGCGGCCATGGGCCGTACGGTTCTTGGGGCGATTCGAATCTCAAAACGTTGTCCTCGCTCTTGCCGGCGCGCTCAGCGATTCACGACGGACCATTCGTGAAGCCGCGGCGGAGGTCCTGTCGGAGATGGGACCCAAAGCGGCCCCGGCGATTCCGGCTCTGGCCAAGGCGATGGACCAGAAAGGCACATACTTGTCGATGTTGGCCGGGAATGCACTTCAGGCAATCGGCACTCCTGAAGCACTCGCAGAGGTAAAGAAGCGCGACGCCAGCTCGGGGTCAGCCGACGGAAATAAAGAAGGAGATGCAACAGACGTATTCCATCTCAATCCCCAATAACCTGCTCACCCTTACATCTTCTGCATGATCCGCTCCGCATAGCCGGTCAACTCCACATACCCCTGGCCTTTCACCGGCCGACCTTGTTTGACGCCCGAGACGGAAACAGCTCCCTCCCAATAGGTCACCTGCGTACTGCGCGAGGTGCGAAGCTCTTGATCCGCGAGCAACGGTATGACCTCCAGGGTAAGGTCCAGGGAGGGTACCGTAATCCGCCACGTACTGGGATACACGGCCTTGCTCTCTCGGCTGGTCCATGTGCCGGTGGACTCGATCCGGATTTCCGAGATTGAGAGATGCCGAGACTTTCCATCCGGCAACACGACGGTGCCGCTGGATTCAAGATCGGACGACCCATCCTTTCGGCGAAGGCGATACAGCATCAGCTCACTGCGATCGTCCAACTGAATGCTGAACCAGTCCCATCCGGCCAAGTCCGGGCCGAGATCGGTCGAGCCGAATTCATGGTCCATCCAACTGGTGCCGGTGACCTCGAAACGATCGGTACCGATCGTGACGCTGCCGGAGGTTGCCAGACGTGTGAACGAATAGTAATGGGTCGCGTTGCCCTCTCCCGCTCCTTTTCGGCTGATGCCGTCCCGGCCATGGATGACCAAGGGTTTGGCCGGCTGAAGCGTCAGATCGAGCGTCGCCGTGCTGTCGCGCGCAAACAGCCTATGCGCCCCGTTCGGAGCAGCCTGTGCGTCCGCGCGCCAATCGTCGATCCAGGCGTGAAGCCGAGCCTCCTCCGCGCCGGCTTTGCCCAACCCGTCCCGGCTGAGCTTTTCGGAAAAATGGAACCGCCTGCCTGCGACGTCCGTGACAGCGAAATGGGCGAGATACAGGTGGCCGACCGACCACTGCGACGGCTGCGTTTTGATGTCCTCGGGTGGAACCGCTCGGCGGAAGAACGTCAGCTCAAAGCCGAAGAGTCGGCCGGTTGTTGTCTGAAGATGGCCCGTGTAGTACCACCATTCCGTCCGATACGATGGATGCGCCCCATGGTCTCTCGGAAACTCATACCGATAGCCGGCTCCTGCCTGTTCAAACGACGAGGGCGAGACCGCTTCACAGAACGCCATCGAAGGGGCACAGACCATCCAGGCAGCACACACCATGATGGCGTGCAGGCTGCGGCGCACGCCTGGAGCGAATGGGAGGATTTGAACAGGGCTGACCAACATCGGGCATCGCCTCGTTCGACGCTTATAGCATGGGCCTAAGCGACCGCACAAATCGCCTGTGCTGGAGCGTGTTTTACTCATCCATTCCGCCGGCTCGCATGCCGGAATGAGCGTTGACAATTTTCACACGTCTCGGCTATCGTGAGTCATGCAGACACATCATGAGCGCGAACCTCCCGGCCGCACGCCGGTCGAGCGAATCGAGCCGATCGCGATCCCGAGTCGCCTTCCGGTGTTCCCATTGCCCAATGTCGTCTTTTTTCCAAAGACGTATTTGCCGCTCCATATTTTTGAGCCGCGCTACCGCTCGATGGTCGCCGATGCCTCGAATGGAAGCCGCCATATCGCCATGGCCTTGCTCAAAGAAGGATGGGAAACGGACTACTACGGCAATCCGGCAATCTACTCAACGCTCTGCGTCGGACGGATCATGAGCGTGCAGCCTTTGCCGGACGGCCGTTCGAATATTCTGCTCCAGGGGCTCGAGCGCTGCGAGATTCAGGAAGAGCATTTTGACAAACCCTATCGCGAAGCGACCATTCACCTCACACCACGGATCGAGGAAGAAAGGCTGCCGGCGGACGTTCGGTGTGCACTCGTCGAGCTGCTCGGACGGTACTTGCAAGCGAGGGAAGACAGCACCGCCTGGCAGGGGTTTTTCCGTGACGATGTCAGCGACGAGGTCCT
>JAYWIP010000132.1:0-2255 GCA_039794465.1 Nitrospira sp. | reverse complement strand
GCTCTGAGCCACCCTCAGCCATCAAACGACTCGGCCAGAATTTCCTGATCGACCCCAATATCGTTCGGAAGATCCTCGCAGCGGCCGGATTGGGCTCGCGCGATTCCGTGCTGGAAATCGGGCCGGGACGCGGCATCCTCACGGAATCCCTTTGCCACTCATCCGGTCACGTCACGGCAGTTGAAATCGATCCACGCCTCCATGCCCGGCTCTTGGAGCGCCACGCTGCCTTGCCGAATTTGACGCTCGTACTTGGTGACGCAATGACCTATCCGCTTCAGAATCTTCCCATCGGAACCGTCGTGGTTGCCAACCTGCCGTACTATATCTCGACGCCGTTGCTGTTCCGCCTGCTGGATCACCGCGACCGATTTCCACGACTCGTCTTGATGCTGCAAGACGAAGTGGCCGATCGGTTGATTGCCAAACCCGGCAGCCGCGATTACGGTGTTCTTTCAGTCCTCGCACAATACGTCGCCGACACCGCGAAAGCGTTCAAGGTCTCAGCAAATTGTTTCCGGCCACGACCGGAGGTTGGATCAGCCGTCGTTGTGTTGCGGATCAAGAAGGAGCGTGAACTCAGCCCAGAGGACGAACCGGCGTTGACCCAACTGGTCAAAGCCGCCTTTGCGCACCGACGGAAGATGCTGGTGAACTCGTTGAGAGACGAGGGCTATGATCCTCAATCGGTGTTGGAGGTGCTGCGGACGCTTGAGCTTGCGCCCACCATTCGTGCAGAAACGCTGCCCGTCAGCCAGTTCATCGAATTGAGCCGGCGTGTCAGATTCCCTCACCGCCATGCCGAATAACTCTCACGCACGACCTTTCACATGATGATTGATCACAGGCGTTGACCCAATCCCGATCCTGGCACCTACTGCATCGTGTTCCGGCTCACCACTTGCTCCCCGGATCCCAGGAATGACATCCCCCGATAATCGCGATAGAATGCCAACACCTTCTTGACATAACTCCTGGTCTCTTTGTACGGCGGGATCTGGCGATAGCGGTCAACCTTCCGCTCTCCGGCGTTGTATGCAGCCAGCGCCAGCCGAACGTTGCCATGGAAGCGATCGAGGAGATACCGCAAATGCCGAGCTCCTCCCGCAATATTGTCCCTCGTGTCGTACAGGTTTTGCACCCCGTGTCGAATGGCCGTCTCCGGAATAAGCTGCATGAGGCCCACGGCACCGGCCTTGGATATCACGGTGGGATTGAAGCCAGACTCAGCCTTTATGACCGCCATCACCAACGCCGGAGACAGCCGATACTCCTTCGCATAGTGAGTGACTGCCTCTTCTAATTCTTGATCGGATACTGATGCATGGTATCGGCCCTTGCTGTTCCGTGAGATGACGTGTCGACCACCGAGCGTATCAGGCGGCGTGTCAGCCAGACGGATAGTGCCATTCGCGCTGATACCGTAATAGATGGAGTCGTGTGCATGCGCAAGCGATATCGGCGCCGCAAGAACGATCAAAACCAGACACGTACCTGCGCTCATGCCCCGTGGGAACACACCACGGACGCGGACCGTCCGCGTTGTTGATCCACCTGTCACCTTTGCTGTCATCGCTTGTGTCGATCCCATGTATATTCCCCTTCCCCAACCAGATACTTGTCTTCGGTACTTGGACACCGTTCTCACTTGGGGTATGCGGCTGCTCGTGTAGCTGAATGCGCAGATTCCATGCCATCTACCCATTCCACGGAATGATCGATTTACTGCACGATATCGACATGTTAGAAAAATTTCCCTGCCCCGACTTTGGTAGGGAGATGAGGAAGGCTTTGCGGCGCGGTTTGTCTATGAGCCGCACTTTGTCGCATAGCACCTTTCGCTTGAGAACGTACCCTAGGCCGGGCATTCATTTAGCTAGAGAGAAGGTCTCGTGGAGTGGTATCCTTAGACGAGAAGCAGCACGAAACTACGAGGCGCGATACCTTTGGTTGGCATTGGGGAAAGGACGTTCTGTGTTACGTAAAATCTTCATCCGGCCTATCGTCTCAGTACTCTTCATTTCGCTGGGGCTGATGACCGGGTGCGCCGAAGAGTTTGTATTGTTCCACAGTGGATCAGGAGATCCCATACTTCTTGCCCGCCGGGCCTATACATCGGACGCATGTAGCGAAAGGCTCAAAGCAGATGCGGCTCGGCTCGGCGTGACGCTCCGATACGTCCATGTACGGGGCAACTTTGCCGGTCGCTCGTTGCTATGGCCCTTTGAGCACGGATATGCTTGTGAAGCCGGTAT
>JAYWIP010000131.1:0-7569 GCA_039794465.1 Nitrospira sp. | reverse complement strand
TAGACGATGCGGTAATCACCCTGTCGGATGCGATACTGTTCGCGGTCGGATAGCTTTTCGCTTCCCATTGGTCGTGGGTTTCCTGAGAGGGTGCGAATCTTTCCCGTGATCCGTCGCAGGTCGGAACTCGTGAGTTCCCTCAGCTCCTTTTCTGCCGCTCGTTTGATCTGGATGCTATAGGAGTCCATCGCGCTTGAGGTCCTTCAGGACTGCTTCGAATGAACGAGCAGGCTCCTTCCCACGCTTGTCCAATGCCTCTAGATCAATGGCATCCTCCCGGAGTGCTTCAACTACGGCTGCATTGATGAGGTCTGAGACGGACCGATCCGTCGTCGCCGATTTGAGCTTCAGTGCGCGGTACACCCGTGGCTTGAGATAGACAGTCGTTCGTGCTTCTCCCCCCATGGCCTCCTCCTTCCGTGACTGCATGATGTTATGATGCCATGCCACCATAGCATGGAAGTGCTATCAGGCGAAAGGCGAGATATGTACCGTACCTCTATCGGTACAAGGTATGTAATACGAAAAGGTATCGCAAGACTGTCTCGTTATGGCGTGCCGGCTGCGGATTGCATTTCCTCACGCCCGCTATCATGCCGCCAGGCGAGGCCATGCGCGGCACCGCATCGTCAGGAGAGGCGAGTATCGGCGGGCCTGGCAGAAAGGGGGCGTTAGGATGTTGAGCGGATGCGCTTGAGCGTAGTTTGGTACACGGCGAGGTCTTCCCGCTTGCCGATCGCGACGACTTCCACAATCACCTGCTGTTCAATGATGCGGTAGACGATTCTAACGGCCTTCTTGGCTGCATAGAGCTTGTAATAACCTGTGAGGTCGAGACCGGATTTGTTGCCCAGGTGTTCGCCGAGGAGGGGAGCCGTTTCGAGCTTTTTGAGTTGTTTGGCGACCGGTTGTTTCAGGGAGCCGTCGAGGCCGCGAAAGTTGTTGGCTGCGTCCGCCGTGAGCGTGACCCTATACGGCAAGGCGTTGTTCCTTCAGCAAGGCATCGAGGCTGATCGGTTTGCGCCGCTTCTTGCCTTTCCGCTCCTGCACGAGGCGATAGATCTCAAGATGTTCCAACATGTTAAGGGCCTCCGCCATAGTTTCGTAATCCTCGACGGGGAGGAGAATCGCTTCCAGGTGGTTATTCTTGACGACTGCCACGCGTCGGCGGCGTTTACTGCTCAGATCAGCCAACACTTGTCCGAAGGAACGTGCGACTTTCGATGCGCTCAGTAGTTCGTCTTTCTTGTAGGCGACGGCCATGATCCACCTCATTGTGACAAATTATGCGTATAATATAGCGCGTAATTTTCATGATCTCAACATCTCGGAGGGAACTCCAGAGGGGGCAGGCCTTGCAAAGCGACAGACTTGTCGGTAGGCTGCCCCCATCTGGCGCGTTTCCTCCGGACTGAAGTTCCCCTCTTGAGCAAGCGCAATTGAACTCCGTGAGGAAATGAATAACCCTGATACGCAGGCTCTCTGCGCACGCGCTGATACTTGCTGGTGGTAACGGGCCTTGCTGTAGGCGAATCATGCACTCTCTTGCCATCCACCATCGGCTCTTCTACGCCGCTGTTTTGACAAATCTTTGGCTCACCTTGGGATGCTCCGGTGCGCAACTCGCCCCGCCTCGCGGAATGGATTTTGAGTCTCGATGTGCCGCTGTCGCCGCCGTGCGTTGTTTCGGATTCGATTCCAGCGCCCAAACCGAACCTCACGTGTATCCGCCGTGGGGGCAAACGACGAAGCGCGGCATCATCGTCAACGATGTCAAAGCCTCGGGAGCCGGTTCGTTACGATTTGAAATTCCCCCACGGTCAGGCTCCGATACCTCCGGCAGTTTTTGGCTGAACTTTTCCGACGACCTGTCCGTGCAGTTCGGAGAGCACGAAGAATTCTATGTGCAGTGGCGACAGCGGTTCTCGAAGGAATTCCTCGAGACGAATTATCTCGGCGGAGGCGGGTGGAAACAGGCGATCATTGGAGAGGGAGACCGGCCCGGTGCCACGGCCTATTCTTGCACGGAACTTGAATTGGTGGTCAACAATCCCTACCATCGCGGCTATCCGGCCATGTATCACAGCTGCGGAGGCAAGGACGGAGGATTCGAAGGCTTGTTCGCGTCAGGCAGCGTCGCCTATGAGCCTGACGAATGGATGACATTCCAAATGCAGGTCAAGATCGGCACATGGTACAAAAACGACGGACGCTACCACCAGGACAGCACGGTTCGCTTATGGGTCGCCCGCCAAGGCCGGCCTTCGAAGCTGGTGGTGAATCTGAGTCCGGAGCCGATGACGTTCTTTGGAATAAAGATCCCGGGCACCGGTTCAGGTTATGATCTCGTCAATACCGAGCGAGACGCCAAGTACGGAAAAATCTGGTTGCTTCCCTACAATACCCACAAGGATGCATCGGAAGACCATCCTCCTGCCTATACCTGGTATGACGAGCTCATCATCGCGCGCTCGTTAATTCCAGACCCTTCTTAGAATAGATTCCGCCCGAGTCGGTCTCCTTCGCCGCATCCTCGTCTCTTTTCTGCTCTTTACCCCTCCCAAGAGAGTCCTTGGTTTTTTCTTTCAGTCCCTACCGTTTTTCCCCCGATCCGCTTATACACAGCCCGTTCGGTTGAGCGACAGACTCAGTAATCGACTCGCATGAGAAAGAGGCCTTGTGGCGGAGCCGTTTTCCCGGCAGCGGAACGATCGCGGGCAGTCAGAATACTTGTGAAGCTGTCCGCTGGTCGCTTGCCCAAGCCGACCTCGACGAGCGTGCCGACGATGGAGCGCACCATCTGTTTCAAAAACCGGTCCGCATACACCTCGACTCGCAATGTATCGCCGTGTCGAATCACAGTCAGATGCTCGATGCGACAGGTCGGATCTTCGTTGTCCGTCGGTTGGGTCTGGAACGATGAGAAATCATGCGAGCCGATCAGGGCCATCGCGGCCTGATTCATGGCGGCGTCATTTAGCGGTTTATGGATGTGCCAGCAGTACTGCCGGTCCAGGGCCGGACGCGCTTCCCGATTCACAAGACGGTACTCGTAGAGTTTGCCCTTCGCGGAATATCGGGCGTGAAATGTGTCGGGCACGAGCGCAGCCGATCGGACGGCAATGGTATCGGGCAGGTGCGCGTTCAGTGCTCTGGTCCATTCGCGGGGTGTCATGATCCGGTCGATGCGGAAACTCGCCACCTGTCCAATGGCATGGACCCCTGCATCGGTCCGGCCGGCACCGATTACCGGCACGTGTCGCTGCGTGACGCCTGCGATTGCTGTTTCGACTGCTTCCTGAATCGTGGGCTGGTCCGGCTGGCGTTGCCATCCCGCGTAGGCGGTGCCGTCGTATTCGAGGATCAGTTGGACTGTGGGCATAGGCGAGGTCGCCTGATGGAACGGCCGCCGGTCATCGTAGGTCCGGCTTGTTGGCGGCAAGAAATGCGGTGATTCCCTTGAACAGCGCCTGTGCAACGTCTTGAATGAACGCCGGTTTCCGGAGCAGCCCCTCTTCGTCAGGATTGGAAATGTAGGCGATTTCCGCCAGGATGCTGGGCATGCTGGTGAATCTGAGCACGTAGAACGGAGCGGTCTTTACCCCGTGGTCGTTGACCGCATAGTGGCCGTTCATGTGGGTGACCATCGCCTCTTTCGCCGTCCAGGCGAGTTCCAGAGAGGATTCGATTTTCTTCGTGGTCAGCAAATCGGCCACGAGATACTCCCAGCCGACACCGGTACTGTTCAATGGGGTGCCATTTTCACGTGCGGCGACCGCAAGCGCGCGCTGGTCCTTGGCTTGTCCGAAATGATAAATCTCGATGCCTTTGACCAGGTGTGAGGGGTGCGAATTGACGTGGACGGAGACGAATAAGTCGGCGCCTTGGCTGTTGGCGAACTTGGCACGATCTTCCAGCTCGACGAACACATCATGGTCCCTCGTCATCAGCACACGGACTCCCGGCTGCGTGCTGAGCAGATCGCGGAGTTTGAGCCCCACCTTGAGCGTGATATCTTTCTCTTCGGTTTGCCGTTGGCCACGCGCGCCGGTATCTTTTCCCCCGTGGCCCGGGTCGATCACGATCGTGGTGTAGTTCTTGGCCGGCGGTGCGGTCGGTTGAACGGAAGGGGGACTGGGAAACGGGAACGGAGCTGGTGCGGTGGAGGGCGCCGACAAAGGGTCGGTCGGTGGCGTAATATCGACGACGAGGCGCGGAGGATCGGCAAGCGTAAATTGTTTGTACGAGCGGAATGCCGCCGTCGGCAGGGACACGGTGATCGCAGGGGAGCGTGTTTGGGTAATGGTGAAGGGAGCGGGCATGGCGCCGCCCTCTGCCTTCGCTTGGGCGGATCGGCTCATGGACGCGTTGGGGAGGGAGAGGACGACACGGCTCGGGTGTGTCGCCCGGCGCTCGATCATCTTGGCCTGCCGATCCAATTCCAGCACCAGCCTGGTCTTTCCGGGACTCTCCAGTATGCGAATGTCATGGACAGTAATAGGAGCCAAAGCAGCGGGCGATGCCGGCACCCGCGACGCCTTCGACTGTGCTAATGGCCTGGAAGGATGAGGGCGGTCCGACGGCGGCGCAGCCGACAGGATTGGTTCGTATGTAACAGTCGCGGCTGCTAGGAGAAAGAGAGACCAGAGAAGGGTGTTGAACCATCTCCGGAGATCTCGTTGTCGAGTTGGTTTAGCCCGCATTATTCATGACCGCTTCTGCTGCAACCGCCGATACGCCGCTACGACAAGTCTGGCCGAGAGCTTCGCACGGCCAAGTGGGCAGGCTCGCCCCTCGCGATCTTGACGTACTGTTTCAAGTACGCTTCGATCTCTCGGCGCTCCGCGTGCCCGTCTCGCATGGCGTCTTGGCGGTTTCGCTACGAACCGTCATGGATAATGCGGGCTAGGCATGGGAGCTTCGATCTGCAAGCACGTCAATCTATTCTCAGAAGTCCTGCGTCTTGTCAAGGACTGGGGCTGGTTTAGATTATGGGAATGGGGGCGGCTGTGCGTTGACAGGTCATTCCTCCTCACGATAGCGTGAAGCGCCATGCCCACTCACTTGATCATCGACGGATATAACATACTTGGCATCACAGGGAGGCTTTCCGACCGGCTCGAGTCGGCTCGTGAGGATCTCCTGCACGCCCTAGCGTCGTATCGGCATCGGACGCGCCATTCCGTCACGGTTGTCTTCGATGGATGGCAACAGGGGCAATCGATGGAACAGCGCGAACACCGGGCCGGCGTGGAGGTGATCTATTCGAAGCGTGGCGAGAAGGCCGACCAGGTTATTCAGCGGTTGGTGCGTGAATATGGATCAGATTGCGCCGTCGTCAGCTCCGACCATGAGATCGTCAACGTGGCCAGATCGTACCGTGCCTTCGTGATGGGGGCGCAGGAGTTTGCCGGAAGACTGAGCCGGCCGGCGTCGTCAGCCGGCGCCGTGCCGTATAAAGAATTGGATACGCGCGATGATGAACGACCGGGTCGGGGGGCGGAGAAGAAAGGGAATCCCAAGAAACTGCCGAAATCGCAACGCCGTCGGCAGAATCAGCTTAAGCGATTTTGAACAAGCGCCTGGCGTTTCCGGCGGTTGTCCGTCCGATGTCTTCCTCGGAGAGTCCGGGATGAAGTGCGGCAAGTTGCTTGGCCACCTGTGCGACGTAGGCCGGCTCGTTCCGTTTTCCCCGGTGGGGTGTGGGCGTGAGATAGGGGCAATCGGTTTCGATGAGCAGCCGATCCAGGGGGACGGTGGTTGCAATCTCACGCAGCATCGTCGCGTTTTGAAATGTGAGAATCCCGGAGAACGAAAGATAGAATCCCAACTCCAAGGCCTCCTTCGCCAGCCGGGCATCCCCCGAAAAGCAGTGAAACACCCCGCCGATCGCTGACGCCTGCTCCTCTTTTAAGATCGCAATCGTGTCTTCCTGGGCTTCCCGCGTGTGGATGATGACGGGCAGCGCCAGTTCGCGCGCGAGCTGAATCTGCTCGCGGAACCGCTCGCGCTGTTCCTTCGGCGAGGAGTGGTTATAGTGGTAATCCAGCCCGATCTCGCCGTAAGCCACGACTTTCTTGTTGCGGGCCAGCCTCCGGAACTCATCGTACCAGCTGTCGCCGATGTGTTTGACCTCGTGCGGATGGACGCCGATCGACGCATAGACGAATGAATGCTGACCGGCGAGTCGCACGGCCGCATGACTGGTCGCCAGATCGCAGCCGATCGTCACGAAGGCTTCAACGCCGGCCTCGCGCGCGCGGGCGATGACCGCTTCCCGGTCGTCATTGTAACGAGCGTCGTCGAGGTGGGTATGTGTATCAATCAACATGGGTGGCACCGTGTGAACGTTATTCTGCCTTCGCGCGGTTAGACCAGATTCCACCGGCGATCAACGCAAGGATCAGCGCCTGCGGCACAAGGCTCTGCACGGTCGGATGGATGCCCAGTGTCGGCAGGGAGACGAAGTGCACCTTCGTCACCTCCAGCACATCTGCCGCTTGCAGCGCCGCAATGCCGTTCCCGACAAAGATCACGGCCATCACTGCCAACAGAATCGAGGCAACTGAGAAGAATGGCCCGATCGGTAGACGGACGCTGTAGCGCAGAATCAAGCTGCCGACAAGCAGCAGCAGGAACGCAGCGGCGGCAATGCCTTCCAACACCGCGGTATGTCCACTCACGCCGGCCTGTGACCACAAGGTCTCGTAGAATAGAATCATCTCGAACAGCTCTCGGTACACGACAAGAAAGGAGATGCCGGCCATTGCCCAGAGTGTAGGTTTGGCCAGTGCGGTACTGAGCTGTTCACGGACGTAGCGGTTCCAGGCTTGGGCGTTCGAGCGGCTGTGCAGCCACCACCCGACATAGAGCAGCATGCCCGCGGCCAGCAAGGCCGTGATGCCTTCGGTCATCTCACGGTTGGCTCCCGAAATGCTGAGTGTGTACCGGGCGATGCCCCAGGTCACGGCGCCCAACCCCGCGGCGCCAATCAAACCGAGATAAATATAGGGTAACGCGTCCCGTCGCCCTGTCTTGATGACGAACGCCACGATGGCGGACAGGATCAAAATCGATTCCAATCCTTCGCGCAGCAAGATCAACAAAGAACTCACGAAAGCCGCGTTCGGGGACAAATTGGCATCAGAGAGAGCGGCGTCGGCGCGGTCTAACAGCATCTTGACCTTCGTCGTTTGGGCGGTGACGACCTCGGTCGGCCGTCCCTCGCTGATGGCTGTGCGGAGTCCCATCATCTCGCGCTCGGTTTCCGTACGCAGCGACGCATCAACCCTGCTCAACGCCGATTCAATCAGCTCAAACCCTTCGAGATAGGCCGCGATCGCAAGGCGCCGGGCCTCCTCCCGATTACCGTTCGCATAGGCCAGTGCAGTCTCCTCGATCTTGGAGCGTGAGAAGGCCAGGGGCTCATGGGCTGAAACCTGGAGCACTTGTGGCTGTTGTGTGAGATAGGCGCGCACGGCGTCTATCGGCGAGCCGGCAGGGCCTTGCTCTAGAGGAGTTGTAGTGACCAACGTGCGCAAGCTAAGGAATACCGCTGTGCCGTCGCCT
>JAYWIP010000130.1:0-8164 GCA_039794465.1 Nitrospira sp. | reverse complement strand
GTCTTGCGAATGGATCGGCAATTTGGGGATCTCGTCCAATCGGCTAGATCGAAGCGGATTCCGGTCCATGTCGAACCGCCTGCCGCATTCGATCGGCTGGTCCCCCATGGCAACCATCAAGGCATCGTCGCCTTTGTCGCGGCCAAATCCTACAGCTCGACCGATGCTATTCTTGAGCGGGCTCGGGAGCGGGGTGAACCGCCGTTCATTGTGATCCTGGATGGAGTCGAAGATCCTCACAACCTCGGCGCGGCCCTGCGGACTGCTGAAGCGGCAGGAGTTCACGGGGTGTTCATTCCGGAGCGCCGCGCGGCGGGACTGACGTCGGTCGTGGCCAAGGTCTCGGCCGGCGCCATCGATCACATGCTGGTCGGACGGGTCGTCAACTTGACTCATCTCATTGGAGAACTCAAGGAGCGAGGCCTGTGGATCTATGGGGTTGAGCCTTCCGCGGCACCGGTTTATACGAGTCTCGATATGACGGGGCCGATGGCCCTCGTGTTCGGGGGAGAAGGCGAGGGGATCAGACCAGGCGTGCTGAAGGCGTGCGATGGGCGCATCAGCATTCCGATGAAAGGGCGTGTTGAGTCCTTGAATGTATCAGCGGCCGTGGCGGTCGTGTTGTTCGAAGCGGTCCGGCAGCGAGGCGAGCCGAAGCCTACCGGATCTTGAGTGCCCCGCTCTGGATGGCGGTCTTGAGCAGCTGGGCGGTGTTCGAGACCCGCAACTTCTTCATCATATTCGCCCGGTGAGCTTCGACCGTCTTCACGCTGATCTTCAGCCGCTGGCCGATTTCCTTGTTCTTGAAGCCGGCCCAGATCAATTCCAGAATTTCCTGTTCACGTGAAGTCAGTGACTCCGGCCGCTTGGCGCGTGGGGGCGGCTCAAGGTCCGCCAGAGACTTCCTGGCCTTGGGCTTTCCAGCTGCTTTTGCCATGATGCTCGCTTCTCCTTTGCTTGGCAGGTAATTCAGGTATACTGGCAGTCTGCTGTTCGCGACCATCGATGATGGGAAACGAGGACCACATTATAGGGAGATTCGCTAAGAAATGTAAATGGAGGGCGTCGGCCTGCATCAGGGCCGGAGTCATGAACTAAATGGTTCAGGAAACTCTAGACCAGTGAGAACGGCAAACCGGTTTTTCTGCGTGGGTATGATCGCATGCTTGCTGTCTATCTGACCGTCGGCTTGTTCGGTGCGCTGATCGGTAGCTTCCTCAATGTCTGCATTTACCGGCTGCCCCGGCACGAATCGATTGCGTGGCCCGGCTCCCATTGCCCGAGCTGTTCTCATGCCATCGCCTGGTACGACAATATCCCGATCGTCAGCTACCTCGTGCTGGCCGGACGGTGTCGGCACTGTCAGACCCGCATCTCTTGGCGCTATCCCGCTGTGGAGCTTCTCAATGCACTCGGCTACGTGGGACTGCTCTGGTTCTTCGGACCTGACTGGTCCACGGCAGTGTATGGATTGCTCTATTCGGCCCTGCTCGTCGTCGCCGGGACAGATCTTTCCCACAAAATCATCCCCAATGTCGTAACCTTTCCTGGCATCGTGGTCGGTCTTGTCAGCGCCGCGACGGTTCTCCCGCTGGGTCTGCTGAACGGACTCATCGGGCTTCTTGTCGGGGGAGGCATCTTATGGCTGCTGGCATGGGCCAGTCCCTATCTGTTCGGCAAAGAAGGGATGGGTGGCGGCGATATCAAGCTGTTGGCGATGATCGGCGCCTTTCTCGGCTGGAAACCTGCGTTGATGACGATTATGGTGGGATCATTCCTCGGTTCCGTCGTCGGAGTCACCTTGATTGCCGCGCACGTGATCAAGCGGGAAGACTATATTCCCTTCGGGCCGTTTCTGGTGTGTGGAGCACTTGTCTCGCTGTTCTTCGGGCAGCCCCTTCTCGATTGGTACCAAGGCCTGCTGGCCGGTTGATCGTTTCGTCCCCCTACGTCCTCGGTTGGCGTGCCTCTCTGTATCTCTTTCTCGCAGCGTTGTATCTCCTGTGACGTGCGCGATCGTTCAAGCCTTAATTCCCCGTGGCGTAGTCAACCGGTGAAACGTCGCGACTGACCATCGCATTTGCTTCGCTGAATCCATCACTTCCAATCGTGTACCGAACGGCTTGGATGCGACCCCTTCCTGCCAGAGAAGCGATTCCCGCGCGGCACAACTCTTGAGATGCGATGGAGTCGTCCGGATTGAAGCAGGGGCGACACATCTGGGGGAGCGCACATGAGACAGGCAGGCCACACACTCCTGGAACTGACGGTGACGCTGGCGGTCATCGGTATCGTTTCGGCATTGGCCATTCCCAGCTTTGCGTCGCTGAACTCCCGCATGCAGATCCGTTGCGCGACCGAGGAGATCGCATCGGAGTTGCGTCTCGCCAGGCAATTGGCCATGACCCATCGAGGTCGGGTCCGGCTCTCCTTCGATTTTGAACAGCAAGCACTGGTCGCGCAGTTTGTCGATGGCGGCAGGACGCATCACGTCTATCGGTATGGAGACAAAGGCATCGTCGTCGAGGAGCCGAGCGCGGGACCGGAGATCCTGTTTTATCCGAGCGGGCGGTCCGCGACAGGGACGACGATCCGACTGCAGGGTAGGGATGGGCGCCGTGCCACATTGACCGTAGGGCTGACAGGGAGGGTGTCGGTATTATGAGCCGAGATCCGCGCCAAGAGGGCATGACACTGGTTGAAGTGATCGTGGCGATGGTGATTTCCGGTATCGCCCTGCTGGGGGCGATCGGGGCGGTGCAGGTCTCATCAGGCTCTATCCGGGACAGCGGGCTTGCCACGAAGGCGCTGGAGCTGGCCCAGTCTCGGCTGGAATCCAAGCGATCAGTTCGCTGGCAGTATCTCCTCGAAGATGATGTCGATGGCGACGGCATTCCTGAAACCCTCATGAAGGATGATGGTCAGGGTGACGATGTTGCGGCGGGCGACGGCATTTTCACGGCCACGCTGGAGCGCGACGGAGTGACGGTGGTGTGGACGATCGAGGCGGATAACCGAAAGCCGCTGAGTGCAGTCGGCATCGTGGCGATTGGGGCGGTGTCCTCCTATATCGGGCGAGACGGCAGAAAAGAAGTGCAGGTCGCAACCCTTCGCGCGAATCCGGTCTTTGTGGGGCGCCAATGAGTCAACTATATCCGGTCTTGCAGGACGCGAAGAGGCTGCAAAGAGTCTCTCGTCTCCCTTTGACGAGCGGTGTCTGCCTCACCGAAGTGATGATCGGACTTGCCGCAGGGACGATCGTGCTGGCCGCCATGCTGGGAACCTTCAACATCATTCACCATCACGTCATCGATCGGCAACAGGTCGTGGCCTATCAGCAAGACCTTCGCCTCGGGCTGGAAGTCTTCGAACAGGAAGCCCGTCTGGCCGAGGCGGAGACGATTACCGCCGCCACGCCCGACGAATTTCAGTTTTCGGCAAACCTCAACGCCCAGCGGACCTCGACGACCGTCGCTGTCGCCCCCGGGCAAACCGTGTTGACGGTCCAAGACGGAAGCGATTGGGGATCAGGAAAGACGGTGCTCCTTTGCGGCCCGCACGTCTGCGAAACGCACCACCTCGCTCGTGCGGGGCAGCGCCATCAGCTCGTTCTGGCGGAGCCGGTCGGGTCGATGTTTTCAATCGGCGCCTCGGTTGAGGTCAACAACCGCGTGCGTTATTACACCCGGCGCGACGAATCAGGAACGGTACGGTTCATGCGGATGGTGGATGGGGGCGCGTCCACTCTGATCGGAGGGAACGGGGCGATCCGCTTTTCCTATCGGGACAGCAGCGGCCGTGCCACGTCTGTACCGGCGCTGGTCAAGCGCGTAGTCGTTGACATCGAGTCGGATCGCCCGGCTCGTCGGGCGGTTCGTGAAGTCAGTCTACGCTCATAGAGCGGAAGGGATGTCGATGACGACTCATGAACAAGGCGTTGCACTTCTGGGCACCCTGGTCTTGATTCTGATCTTGTCGCTGCTCGGTGCGAGCATGCTGGATCTTGCCGGACGGGAGGCTGTCAGCGCCACGGTGGGACAAGAGGCTGCGGTGGCGCAACAACTGGCCGATGGGGCAGGGGAATTGGTGGTGTCCTGGTTTCATCATCCGCAGAGCTCCTCGGTCCCGTCGTCGATGTATTCCGCCGTGTCGAAACAGTATCGTACCGCCGATGAGGTTCCGTCCTTCTTTGACACAGCGGGACGTTCACAATTTGTCGGGAGCGTGAGCCAACCGGATCTGCGCTTGGATGCGGCCAACCCTTTAGATCACTCTCTGCTGAATGATCCGCAAACCGGCTTGTTCCGCGCCCTCCATCATCTGGGGCAGGTTGAAAACCTCAAGGTCTATGCGCCTTCGACACCGGGACTGTTGTGTACGGTCGATACGACGGTGGCGACGCGGACGGGCAAGCCGTTCAGACAGTCGATTCTGATGCAACTGGGGACTGTCGATCTTCCACCGTTGCGTACCGCTGTGCGCGTGAACCGGAACCTCGGACTGTTGCAGCCGGGCGGTCAAGCGGCCGTCGGTGTTCACTGGGGCGATCTCCGAATCGGGGGCGATTGGATTGTCGGTCGAGTTGAAGAAGTCCCGATCAAGTCTTCGCTCGCTCCGGTGACAGGTGCCGGATACGACGAAATGATTCAACGGGAAGACCGATGGGTGGTCGCTTGGATCGGCGGACTGGTGCGCACGTTGCAGCCGTCTTCCGGAGAACAGGCAGGTCTTCCCCCCAACGTCCATCAACAACAGAGCCCAGTTCCTGGTCTGCGTGTCGATCAGTGGGATTATGAGACGGTCAAAAGGGCGGCGAAGCGCCATGGCAGCTATTTCGCCATCGATCGGGAGGGGGTGCTATATCCCGATGGAATCATACAGCCAGGGAAAGGCATCTCGCCGGATGTGGCCTTGCGGTCGACGGAGGTGGGGGATCAGCGCGGCCTGATCTTCATCGATACGTTGGATCAAACCGCACCGCGTGCCGACAACCTTGGCGTCCTCACACTTCGCACGGCCTACGTAGAGGGTGTTGTGGTGATGCAGGGCCATGTCGTGCTCGCTCCATCGGGGACAGGGCAATCGATCTCCACACTCAGCCCTCCAGGCGTCGCGACGGGCAGTGAGGCTTCACGGGTTCCGGTCCAGCTTGCGCGGGTAAACCTCAACGGTGTTCTCTGGGCCGCAGGCGAGGTCACTATTGCAGGGAATGCCAGAGTGTATGGAGCGGTGGCCGTAGGCGGCGCGATGACCTCGGTCTCAGGCGGCACGCTCGAGGTCTGGTATGACTCCGATATCGGCGAGGGCCTGTACCGTGGTGTACCGGTGGTCTACAAGGCACCCGGTGCGTGGCTGGCCCACTATGGATCCAGTTGACCGGAAGAGGGAGACCATCATGGCCGTTGCACAACAAGGGGCACCGGTTTTCCAGAGAAGTGAGATGCCCACAGCCGGGGCGGGGAAGGCAGCCGCGTCGCCCCAGTTCAGACAGACGTGGGAACGCAGTGTAAGAGACTATCAGGTCTTTCGTAGCGTGGTGAAGCAAGTCGAACTGGATATGGCGATTGAACAGGTCGTCGCCCAGGGCCTTGATCTGGAGTCTGTGCTGCTCCATCAGCAGCGGCGGTCTCGGCAAGAACTCGGTTTGGCTCTGAGTCAATACTACCGATGTCCGTTCATGGCGTTCGATGAGCGCATGGCCCTTGAACCGAGCCTCCTGAAGAATCTGAGCCGCGATTATCTGAAAGCCAACGCTTGGATTCCGATGCGCCGAGAGGGGAACGAGATACATGTCCTCAGCAATGATCCGGACGATCTGGAGAAGAGACGTGATATCCAGCAAGCCTTCCCCGGTGCCATCATCAAGCTAGTGGTCGGACTGCGGTGTGACATCGAGATGTATCTAAAGCACGCGACGAGCCGGTCAGGCGGACCCCCTCTGGCGGACATTCTGGAGAAGCTGGCCGAAGAGGCCGGACAGGAGAGAATCAGCCAAGTCGACCTGATCGGGGTGAATGAGAACGATTCCATCATCGCTCAGTTGGTCAATCATGTCATTGCGGAGGCCTACCGGTTGGGGGCATCTGACATTCACGTCGAGCCGTCCGCCGGGTACAAAGATACCACGGTGCGATTTCGCGTCGACGGTACCTGCTTTACACCCATGCGTATTCCCGCGCCGTACCGCCGGGCGGTGGTCTCACGGATCAAAATCATGGCGAACTTGGATATCGCGGAGAGCCGCAAGCCGCAAGACGGGAAGATCGCCTATCGGCCGACAAAGGACCGGGAAATCGAGCTCCGTGTCGCCACGTTGCCCACCTCAGGAGGAATTGAGGACGTGGTACTGCGGTTGTTGACTGCAAAAGAGCCGATGCAACTGGATGGGATGGGGCTCGCCCCGAGCATGCGCGACGCCATTGGGACGATCGCCCAGAAACCCTATGGCATGTTCCTCTGCGTAGGACCGACGGGATCGGGCAAGACCACCACGCTGCACGCGGTGCTCCAATCCATCAACACCGAGGAGCGGAAGATCTGGACGGCTGAAGATCCGATTGAAATCACGCAGGACGGCTTGCGACAAGTGCAGATCCATCCAAAAATCGGACTGACGTTTGCGTCGGCGATGCGGGCGTTTCTACGCGCTGACCCGGACGTCATCATGATCGGCGAAATGCGAGACAAAGAGACGGCCGATGTGGCCATCGAAGCCTCGCTGACCGGACATCTGGTGTTGAGCACATTGCACACCAACAGTGCGGTAGAAACTGTCGTGCGGCTGCTGGACCTTGGCTGCGACCCGTTCAACTTCGCTGACGCCATGTTGGGAGTGCTGGCACAACGCTTGTGCAAGCGGCTCTGTTCCCGCTGTAAAGAAGCGTATCCTGCATCACAGCAGGAGCATGACGAACTCATCCACGGCTATGGAGCGGATGGATGGTCATCGCTGGGACTTGAAGAAGCAGCGGCGGTCCGGCTCTATCGAGGACGCGGTTGCGATCTGTGCAATCACACCGGATTCAAAGGCCGTGTGGCAATTCATGAATTGTTGCTGGGATCGGATGACATGAAGGGCCTGGTGCAAGGCCGGGCTAAAACCTCGGTCCTCTTTCAGCAGGCAAGGCAGGAGGGAATGAGGACCTTAGTGCAGGATGGCATTCGAAAAGTGCTGCAAGGCGACACCACCTATCGGCAAGTACGGGCCGTGGCGTTGAAATAGTCGAAGGATAGGCATCTCAATGGTGCTCAGATTATGAGGTCTCTGCGTGGCAAGCCGATAAGTGATCTGAGTTCTTCGGTTGGGGACGGGCAGGCATTCCATCGTGGGAATGCCTGCCCTGGTTAGACACGCTGGCACACGGCCAGGGGGAGCCGCTTAGAAGCCAGCGGAAGGACTGGCAGCTCCCTGAAAGCTTGTAGCATTCAGCCAATTCGCCGATTTGATTTTCCCACCCAAGACGGTAGAAGAGATTCCACTCGCGGTGTTGTTTTCACCGCCCACGACTGAGGCGTACGTGCCGGTGATTTTGTTGCCGACTCCGAAAACCAACCCTCCATAAGAGCTGAATCCGTTCTGGCTGCCTCCTACAAGATTGTGCGAGCCGGTCCGCACTTGCGCAGGGGCGGCCTCGTTGTACCCGATAATCAGATTCCCCAAGCCCGATGTTGTATCAGCTGTCGTGTCAGCACCGCTTTGCACATGAACGTTCACGCCACGAAAGACAATATGCGGGCCCTTCACTCCATTCATGTCATTGGTATTGACCGACAAGTACTTTTCAAGTCCCGGAATCATCTTTTTTTCAAGGTCGCCCAGCTTGGTTTCTGCCGTCAGAGTCTTGCCATCGAGAGTGGTCACCTTGCCGTCCAATGTCAGGACTTTCCCATCCAGGGTCGTAACTTGGTTCTGCAAGGATTGCATGGCTTGGAGCAAGGTCTCTGGGTCGAACGAAGCCATATTCGCCACTTTTGTCTCTAGTGCGGCGACCCGTGATTCCAGATTTTGGACGGAACCGGGCACCCCGCCGCCATTGTGCCTGTGGTCTTTCAGTTTCTCCCGAAGGTCGGCTACTTTTTCTTTCAGGTCTTGAATACGTTGTTGATTGATCAGACGGTGTTTATGAGAGTCGCCTGCCCAGCCCAGGCTGGGTGCGGCGAAAAG
>JAYWIP010000129.1:0-30038 GCA_039794465.1 Nitrospira sp. | reverse complement strand
GTGCTCCTGACAATTTTCATTCCCCTCAGCGTCGCCTCCGCAGTAGTCTTTGCAACGGACTATGTCCATAGCACTCCCGGGCTCAGCGGATATGATCCGGTGGCGTATTTTTCTGACGGTAAGGCGACAAGAGGGAGCGGATACCACGAAGCCACGTACCAAGGTGTGACCTATGTGTTTACTAGCCAGGATCATAAGAAGCAATTCCTGGACAATCCTGAGAGGTTTCTCCCGGCTTATGGAGGGTACTGTGCGTATGGTGTCACGCGGGGGAAGAAATTCGTTGCGGACCCTGAAGTCTGGAAAATCGTCGAGGGAATACTCTATTTAAACCTGGATAATAACGTCCAACATAAGTGGGAGAAGGACATACCGGGGCATATCAAAAAAGCGGATGCCAACTGGCCCGGCATAAAGGACAAGGCCGCGTCGGATCTGTAACAACAGTTCCAAGTTGTAAAATTTCAATGAAGGTATCGACGATGCACGAGAGGCCTCATAGGGCCAGAAAACGACCGTTCGGTTCATGATCAAGCATCAATTTGGAAGGAGAGAAGCTATGCTGAACAAGGCAGTGACAGCTCTAGCAGTCATTCTGCTGGTACTCTCTTTGACGTGGGTTGACACCAATGCGGGGGTGGGCATGCAAGCGCCGGATATCGCGAACCCTACTTGGGTCAATAGCGACCCGCTACGGATAGCCGATCTCCGTGGGAAAGTGGTGATGGTCGAATTCTGGACATTCGGCTGTTACAACTGCCGAAATGTCGAGCCCTACATCAAACAGTGGTACGAGCAGTACAAGGAACAGGGCTTCGTGGTTATTGGTGTTCATTCACCGGAGTTTTCACACGAACGAGAGATCGAGAACGTGAAGCGATATATGAAGGAGCACGACATCCGCTTCCCTGTGCCGATCGACAATGAGTTTTCGACCTGGAACCGCTACGGAAATCGCTATTGGCCGGCGATGTACCTCATCGACAAGCGCGGGATCATTCGCTACGTCAAGATTGGCGAAGGCGGGTACCGCGAGACGGAGCGGGAGATCCAGGTGCTGCTGGCTGAATCATTCTGAAACAGTCTTTGGAGTGAAGGGGCGCGGCGCCGCTCACTCAAAACGAATGGGCTGGAGCGAGGGTTTCTGCTCTCGCAAGGTACACTCGATGCGGAACGTATTCTCCTGGGGATAGCTTTCTGCCATGGCAAACCCAATCCGATCCCGTTCCGGCTTGCACTCTTCATAGCTGGCAAAGCTGTTCAGTACGCTCACACGGCTAATCCCAGCAGGAGCAACAAGCAAGACAATCACAAGCAACCACATAGTCAGGCCTTTCGTGAGGGATGATGGCGTCCGAGGGAGGTGAAGGCGATAGAGAGACCTCCTGCCGCAGAGATTCTGTGCCAGAACATGTCGACGCACGTGCTGCGCACTATCCTGGTCGGTTGATTGAAATCTGAACTGAAGCGGAGCCGATGATTCAGGCCGTGGAGAACATGCTGACCGCGGCCCCACCCGGTTCCGGCAGGGCGCTCGCCACGTTCTGGGTGGCAAGCGTCATTGTCCGACCCACAATACCACGTATGTGTACCGGCGGCCATCCGTTTCCCTGTCATTGTGTTCCCTGCATACGCTGAGTACACTGGGCGCCATACTATTTGATTCGCGCATATCATCGACCATGGATTCGTACTCGCCGAAGCGGACGGACACACACCAATCCGCGCACGCGCCTTCTGCTTCGTTGAAGGAGCGGGTTCTCACCCTCGTGGCCGTGGGTTTCGTGCTGCTGTATGCGCTCTGGACTCTTCGTGCACCCGGGCCCGCACAGGACCATCCGGTTGAGCCAGGGACGGCCTTGATGGCCACGTTGTCGCCTGAAAAAATTCCCCTGACGACGGGGGAAGAGCCCATCGATGAAATTTTTACCCGTGCCGGTTGTCCGGTCTGCCACACGATTCCCGGGATTGCGGGTGCAAACGGTCAAGTCGGTCCGAAGTTGGTTCTTGGAACGACCGGGACGCAGCGGATCAGCAACTCTGCCTATCGTGGGCAGGCGACGACCATTCGTGACTATGTGGTCGAGTCGGTGCTCGATCCGGAGCGGTACATCGTTCCCGGCTACCCTGGGCGGACGATGCCTGCGTGGTATGGGCTGAAGCTAAGCGCATTGGCACTGGAGAAGATCGCCACCTATCTTGAGCAACAAACGGAGGGTGAGCCGCCCGGTTAATCCATCCGGCTCTTTTGGCAGGATGCTGAAAAAGTCTGCCGGCATCGTTCTCGCCTCGCTCAGTGGCTCAACATACGGCCCAGGTATGCTTCGCCTCTTCGCTTGCTGCGGCCTTGCCTGTGGAATGGCGCGTCTTGGCGCGCCGGGGCTGGGCGGGTGAGACAACCAGCCTTTTTGACCATCCTGCGGCGTTACTGTCGTTTACGGATGGGGGTGACGTTTCCCGCCGCGCCCCCCTGAATTCTGAAGGCATCGCCGCCGACCCCGCCCAATTGCTTGTCGAGGAGGGCATTGACCGCATCATCACCCTTGAGACCTTCAAGTTTGATTTTCAGCCGGAGGTTGTTCGCGCTGTCCGCGTTAATGAGCGCCTGTTCGAGGGTGATCTTGTTCTGCTTGTAGAGCTGGAACAGGATGTAATCGAACGTCTGGCAGCCCTCATCGATGCCTTGTTCCATGGCCTCTTTCAGTGTGTCGATCTCGGCCTTCTTGATCAAATCCTTGACACGCGGCGTATCGATCATGATTTCCAGGGCCGGTACCCGTTTGCCGTCGACGGACGGAATCAGCCGCTGGGAGATGATGGCCCGCAAGTTGAGGGAGAGCTGCAAGTAGATTTGTGCATGCCGCTCGACCGGGAAGAAATTCATGATGCGCTCGATGGCCTGGTTGGCGTTGTTCGAGTGCAGGGTCGCAATACACAGGTGGCCGGTTTCCGCGAAGGTAATGGCCGCTTCCATCGTCTCCGTATCCCGCACCTCGCCGATGAGGATGACGTCGGGCGCTTGGCGCAGTGTGTTCTTCAGCGCGTTCTGGAAGGTCATGGTGTCGAACCCGACTTCGCGCTGGGTGATGATCGATTTCTTGTGTTGATGGACGAACTCGATCGGGTCTTCCACGGTGATGATATGGCCGGGGTGGATCGTGTTCCGGTGGTCGATCATGGCGGCGAGCGAGGTCGATTTACCGGAGCCGGTGGCGCCGACCACCAGCACCAGCCCGCGTTTGGTCATGGCGATGTCTTTGATGATGGGCGGCAGCTGGAGATCCTCGACCGTTTGGATCTCCGCCTTGATATGGCGGAACACCAGGCCGACATTACCTTTTTGCCTGAAGATGTTGACGCGGAACCGGCCGAGCTCCTTGTAGTAGAGCGCGAGGTTCATCTCCATTTTTTCTTCGAATTCAGCGCGCTGCTGACCGCGCATGAGCGCCAGGGCCAAGGCTTCCAACTGTTCGTTGGTGAAGGGCGGCGCGTCGGTCTGTTGCGTGCTGCCGTGGATGCGGTAGATCGGCGGCGCATCGACGGTCAGATAGAGGTCGGAGGCCTCATGATCCACCATCACTTTCAAGAGGGTGCGAATATCCATCGGTCCGCTCCGTTCCAGTTCGCTATGCCGCGCCGGCCGTGGGTTGGCCGAAAAGATTGGGATTCATGCTGCGCGACTGGGCTTCGACTTTGTGCACTACCCCGCGTGTCACCAGCTCGGTCAGCGCCATGTCCATCGTCTGCATGCCGTCTTTTTGGCTGGCCTGCATGATGCCGGGGATCTGGTGCAGCTTGGCTTCACGGATGAGATTGCGCACGGCCGTTGTGGCCACCATGACTTCCAAGGCGGCGACGCGTCCGCCCGCTTTCTTCTTCAGCAGCGTCTGCGTAATGACGGCCTCCAATGCCTCCGACAGCTGGGTTCGGATTTGCGCCTGCGACGCCGGCGGAAACGCGTCGATGATGCGGTCGATGGTCTTGGGGGCGCTCGATGTGTGGAGGGTGCCGAACACCAAGTGGCCGGTTTCCGCAGCGGTCAAGGCCAGCTGAATCGTTTCCAAGTCGCGCATTTCTCCGACGAGGATGATGTCAGGATCTTCGCGGAGCGCCGACTTCAGTGCGTTGGCGAACGACAGGGTATGGACGCCGAGTTCGCGTTGGTTGACCAGGCATTTCTTCGACTTGTGTACGAACTCGATCGGATCCTCGATGGTAATGATATGGCCTTCGAACGTGGCGTTCAGATAGTCGACCATGGCGGCCAGGGTAGTGGATTTACCTGAGCCGGTCGGGCCGGTGACCAAGACCAACCCCTTTTCCTTGTCGCACAGTTGCCGGACAATGGGTGGCATGCCGAGTTTTTCCAGAGGGATGATCTGCGTCGGGATGTTTCGGAACACGGCGCCGAGCCCCCGCTGTTGCACGAACACGTTGACGCGAAAACGGGCGATGTCGCCGAGCTCGAAGGAGAAGTCACACTCCCGTTTTTCTTCAAAGTTTTTCCGCTGGGCGTCGCTCATCAAATCGTAGATGAGCGCATGGGTTTCCTCTGATGTCAGTGCGGGATGATCGAGTTTCTTGAGGTCTCCGTGGATTCGGATCATCGGCGGCTCGCCCGCGCTGATGTGGCAATCTGAGGCACCTTCTTTGACCGAGAACGTCAAAAGTTTGGAAATATCCATCGAGTTCGCTCCATCATCATGACATCGAACGTTAGTGTCGTCGGCGAGAGGTCCTCAGTTTGCTTCGGCTGACAGATGGCAGCAGAAACTTCTGGCATCATGCCACAGAGAAGTGGGAAAGCAAGAAAATAGCCGGATGGCGCGGCGAGACGTTGGTATGACGGATCACGGTGGGTGTGACATAGCCGGTGGCGGGGTCGGTTACAGCAGACCAGTGGCTCGGCCTGCGAGCTCGAACGCCCTGAGCGCTTCGTCGATGTGGTCGCTGGTGTGCTCCGATGTCACCGTCACGCGGATTCGGCTGGTTTTGTCGGGAACGGTCGGCGGTCTGATGGCGGGCGCGTAGACTCCATTGGCCAACAACTGTTGGGCGAAGGCCAGGGCTTGTTCGGCGCTGCCGATCAGGATGGGCAGAATCGGGCTCACGGTGTCCGTCAGCCGGAACCCCCGCTGCTGTAACCCAGTGAACAGACGATGGCGATTGGCCCAGAGACGGCTCCGCCGTTCCGGATCCCGTCGAATGACGGCGAGCGCCGCGCTGGCTGCCGCCGCTGAGCTTGGAGGCGAAGCCGTGGTGAAGATGAATGCGCGGGCCGTATTGATCAGGTACTGGATCATGTCCTGAGGGCCGACCACGTAGGCGCCGCTGCTTCCCAGCGCCTTGCCCAGGGTTCCCATATGGAACGGAATATCGTGCTCGACTCCGAGCTGTTCGAGAGTCCCTCGGCCGGTCGGTCCCATGACACCGGTGCCGTGCGCGTCATCGACGTAGACCATGGCGTCGTACTGCTTGGCCAGTGAGGCGAGCTCCGGTAACGGTGCGATGTCGCCATCCATACTGAACAAACCGTCGGTCACGATCAGCGCGGGTCTCTTCGCGGCTCTCCGTTTGAGTAGCGATTCCACATGGGAGCTGTCACGGTGACGAAATACCCGGAAATCCGCGCCGCTCAGCCGGCAGCCGTCAATCAGACTGGCATGGCACAACCGATCGGCCAGGATGAGGCCGTGTGGTCCGATCAACCCGGGGATCACTCCGAGATTCGCCACATAGCCGGATCCGAACATCAGCGCGGACTCTGTCCCTTTGAAGGCGGCGAGGGCTGTCTCAAGTTCTTCGTGGGGAGGCAGTGTCCCGCAAATCAGGCGCGCGGCACCAGCCCCCGCGCCGTATTGTTCAGTCGCACGGACCGCTGCGTGGATAACGTCAGGGTGGGTAGCCAGTCCCAGGTAGTCGTTGGAGCATAAAAGAATCACGCGCCGCCCTGACCGTTGGACCACAGGTCCCGTTGACGACTCAAGCGGGTTCACCGTCCGAGTGAGGGACTTGTCTGCCAATTGTTGCAATCTCGTCCGAAACATGGTGCGGTACCGGTCACTCGCGCATTGACAAGAGAAACAGTGCCTTAGTATAAGACACAGGTTTGCATGAAGGGAATGCACGTCGTTCAATTATTGAAGGTATTCTGGAATCATGTCGTATCGGATCAAAGTGCCGCCTCGGTCGCTGCCGGTTGATGAAGCACAACTCGTTAGTACCCTAGAAGAACGGCTCATCGGACTGAATGCCTATCGAGTGCCGATCATCGTCGGGTTGGTGTTGCTGCTCCTCGTCGGAGGGGTCGTCGGAGCGATCTTCTGGTCCAACACGCAAAACGCGAGGAAGGCCCAGGATCTCGAACGCGAGGCCACCCTGCAATTCCTGACGCGTCCGGCCAACGATCCGAAAAAAGTCGAGGCGAACCTTAAGGAGGCGATCCGACTGTATCAGCAGATCGTCGATGAGTACCCTCGAACCCCGTCGGCGCCGCTGGCGTTGTTTGGACTCGGCAATGCCCTGATGGCAACCAACCAAGTCGATTCCGCCATTGTGGCCTATAAGCGGTTTCTCTCAACCTACAGCTCGAATGTATCCCTAGCCGGCCTTGTCCAGCAGAAACTTGCCTATGCCTATCTCTCGAAGGGAGATCATGCGCAAGCGACGGCGGCCTATTCGGCGGTGCTCGACAATCCGGGTTCTTTGAACCGGGATCAAGCCCTGTTCGAATTGGCCCGGATGGAGGAAGGACTGTCTCGGCGGGAGGGGGCACTCCAGCGGTATCAGGAACTTATCAAGACCTATCCCAAATCTCCCTTCGCGAATGAAGCGGCTATCCGGGAGAAGATTCTCGATATCAAGAAAACTTCAGAGGTGTCGCCGACTCCCGTTCCGGCACCTGACGCATCGAAGACTCCCGCTTCCTCTCAGGCCCCCGCAAAGCCATAGAGTCGGGCAATCCTTCCCGGTCAGTAAGGTTCTGCCGTTAGACCTTGCCACCGATTGGTGCTGCGTTAGCGGCCGATGGTGAGAAATTCGCCAGGTCGGATGACGGAGCTGGACAGGTTGTTGCGTGTCTTAAGGGTGCGCAGTGGGATGTGGAACCGCTTGGATACTTTCTCCAGGGTGTCTCCCGCGCGGACACGATACGACTGCGGAGATCCTGCCTTGGCATGCCGTACGTTCGATACGAGCGGAGGAAACTTGTAGGTCGGGATTCGATCGAGCAGGCCGGCCACTTTCTCTGCCGTCCCGACCGGGACTTTCAAGTGATAAGCCGAGTCATCCGGGGGCGTGGCATCGCGTCGCAACTCGGGGTTCAGCAGGCGCAGATCGTCGTAGGCGACACCGCTGGCTGAGGCGATAGCCCGAAAGTGCAACGCGCGGTTGACGACCACTTCCTCGAACTGATGCGGCGTGGCGGTGGTTTGGGTGAATCCGTACTGCTCGGGGCTGCGCGCAATAATTGTGGCCGCCATGATGCGGGGGACATAATCTTTGGTTTCTCGGCGGATCAACCTGGTTTTAGAAATGTCCCAAAAGGTTTTGCCTTGGATTTTGTGCAGTGCCCGCTGCACTTTTCCTTCGCCGGCATTATAGGCCGCCATCGCCAAGGGCCAGGTGCCGAAGAGATCGTAGAGGTCTCTGAGATATCGGGCGGCCGCTACAGTCGATTTGATCGGGTCCCGCCGTTCATCCACATAATGGTCGATGCGAAGGCCGTACACCTTGCCCGTGCCCTTCATGAACTGCCAGGGGCCTGTGGCCTTGGCGCGCGAGTAGGCGTAGGGGTTAAATCCGCTTTCAACCAGCGACAGATTGACGAGGTCGCTCGGGAGATTGAATTCCGCGAAAATATTCTCGACCAACGGGCGGTACCGGCTGAACCGAATCAGCCATTGCTCAAACCGGTTTCTGATCGATGTGTTGAAGAACCGGATATGGTTCTCGACGGTCGGGTCGAGGACCACCGGAATATTATAAGATGGTTCGTTTGAGCTGGTTGCAAGAATAGGTTGCGACATTTGCACGGACGGATCGGCCCCGGTTTCCACAATCGATTGTCCGAGCGTACCTCCGGAATCCTTGCTGGAGGAACCTTCTGTTTGACCAAGATCTACAGGCGTAAGGGTCAGTTCCGGCTCCAACGGCATTAGGTTGGCATCGATGTCTTCGTCATCCTCTTGAGCCGGTGCCGGTGTGACGGAGTTGACAGAAACAGGTCCGGCGGCGCTCGGATTGGGAAAGAGGAAAGGAAGCGCCGTCAGGGAGGCGAAGGCAGCGGCGACCGCCACATCGGTGAGACGAAGTCTACGCAGCATGACTCAACGTACCTCGTGAAGCAAGACCGGCATAAGTGACTGCTAGACTATCGAGTGATTCATCACTTGTCAAGAAATTGGAGGGGAGTCAGGTGTCCTCTTTCGTGTCACGACACCCTACTCACCTCTCTCGATGAGGGCGTGTGGGTGAGTCTTGACGATGCTTGAAAAAACCTGAAAACATCATCAGTTGCGCGGGAGGATTTCTTGACAGTCTTGTTGCGCTAATGGTAGCGTACCGCTTCTTTTTCAGCTCAAGTCAGACCAGCCCTCATTGAAGGAGGATCGATCGATGTTGAAGCGGTATCTCTTGGCTCCCGGTCCTACGCCTATTCCCCCAGAGGTGCTCCTGGCCATGGCCAGGCCCATCATCCATCACCGGGCCCCGGAATTCGATCCTATCTTTGCGGAGGTCCGGGACGGGTTGAAGTGGTTGTACCAGACTCGCAACGAGGTGTTGATGCTGGCGGCGTCTGGTACGGGAGGCATGGAAGGATCCGTGTCCAACTTCTTGTCCCCCGGGGACAAGGCGCTTTATGTCAACGGCGGGAAATTTGGCGAACGCTGGGGAAAGCTCTGTAAAACATTCGGCGTACAGGCGACGGAACTGAAAGTCGAGTGGGGGCATGCCGTCGATCCGCAGCAGGTGGCTGACGTCTTGAAGAAAGATCCCTCTATTAAAGCGGTCTATGTGCAAGCGAGCGAGACGTCGACCGGGGTGTCCCACGACGTGAAAGCGCTGGGGGAAATCGTCAAAGGGTATGAGAACACGATTCTCGTCGTGGATGCTATCACCGCGCTCGGGGTCTTTGACATCAAGACCGACGCCTGGGGATTGGATGTGGTCATCACCGGCTCGCAAAAAGCGCTCATGCTGCCGCCCGGGATGGCATTTGTGAGCGTGAGCGACAAGGCGTGGGCCTTGGCCGACAAGGCCAAGAACGCGGCCTTCTACTTCAATTTTAAGAAGGAACGGGAAAATCACGTCAAGAACCAGACGACCTTTACTCCCGCCGTGTCGCTGATTATCGGTTTGCAAGAAGCCTTTAAGATCATGAAGGGGGAGGGGCTCGAAAAAATGTTCGCGCGGCAAGGGCGGTTGGCTCTGGCGATGCGCGAAGGGGTCAAAGCCGCGGGCTTAGCCCTCTTTCCCAAAGAGTCGCCGAGTGACGCCCTTACGGCGGTCTGCGCGCCGGACGGTGTGGATGGCCAGGCAATCTACAAGAACCTCCGCGTGCAATATGGCATGACCGCTGCCGGTGGGCAGGATCATCTGAAAGGGAAGATCTTCCGGTTGTCGCACATGGGCTATGCGGATACCTTCGACGTGATTGCCGCCTTGGCTGCCACCGAAATGGTCCTGAAAGGGCTCGGTTATCCGGTGAAGCTGGGCAGTGGTGTTGGAAGAGCGCAAGAAATCTTGATGGTGAAATAACGAGGCGAGGACGCGCATGGGTACCGCACCGATGAAGATTTTGGTCAGCGACAGTTTGTCAAAGCAGGGTGTGGAGCTGCTGGAAAAGGCCGGATTCACCGTCGTGGTGAAATCCAAGATGCCGAAAGAGGAGCTTTTCAAGGAGATTCAGGATGCCGACGGACTGATTGTGCGATCGGGCACGAAGGTGACGGCGGAACTCATCGCTGCCGCTCAGAAACTGAAGGTAGTCGGACGGGCCGGATCAGGATTGGATAATGTCGATACTCCCGCCGCGACGCGGCGGGGCGTCGTCGTCATGAATACGCCGGGCGGTAACACGGTGACGACGGCGGAACATACCATGGCGATGATCTTCTCCGCGTGCCGGAAGATTCCCCAGGCGACGGCATCGGTCAAGCAGGGCAAGTGGGAAAAAGACAAGTTCATGGGGATCGAGCTCTACAACAAGACGCTCGGAATCGTGGGGATCGGCCAGATCGGCGGCTATCTGTCGAAGCTGGCACAAGGCGCCTCAATGACTGTGATCGCATACGATCCCTATCTGGCGCCGGAGCGGGCCGAGAAAATGGGTGTGTCGCTTGTGGATTTGCCGGAACTATTCCGGCGGGCGGACATCGTGTCCGTGCACACCCCGCTGACGTCGGAGACTAAGTCCCTGATCAACGCCAAAGTCATCGAGACGATGAAGCCGGGCGTGGTCATCGTCAACTGCGCCCGTGGCGGGATCATTAACGAAGCGGATTTGTGCGAAGCCTTGAAAACAAAGCGTGTGGCGGCGGCGGCTTTCGACGTGTTCGAAGAAGAGCCGGTCAAGCCGGACAATCCGCTGCTGGCGCTGGACAATTTCATCTGCACGCCGCACATCGGCGCGCAGACGACCGAAGCGCAGGAGAATGTCGCCGTCGGCATTGCCGAGCAGATCGTCGATTATTTCACCAGAGGCGTCGCGAAAGGGGCGGTCAACATCCCGTCGGTCTCTCCGGAGCTGCTGCCACGACTGCAGCCGTTCCTGACGCTCGCGGAAAAACTCGGTTCGCTTCAGATGCAGTTGTCGCAGGGCGGGATCGAACGGGTCACGGTGGAATACAGCGGCGAAGTGGCGTCCTTGTCAGTCGCACCGCTGACCATCGCCGTACTAAAAGGGCTGCTCAACCCCATTATGGAGCACCCGGTGAATTACGTGAACGCACCGATTGTAGCCAAGGAGCGCGGGATCGAAGTCAAAGAGATCAAGAGTTCCGATGCCGGAGACTTTATCAGTCTCATTCGAGTGCGCGTCGAAGCCGGGAAAGTGTCCCATCAGGTTGCGGGTACGCTGTATCACAAGAAAGAAGCCCGGGTCGTCGAGATCGACCAATTCAAAGTGGAAATGGTGCCGGAAGGTCATCTGCTGTTCATCCATAATATGGATCGCCCAGGCGTCATCGGCATGGTCGGGAAAGTGCTCGGTGACAAAGGGATCAATATTGTGCGGATGCAGTGCGCGTTGGAGAAGCGGGGCGGAGATGCGCTGTTGATCATCGGGTCCGATACGGAGTTTCCCGCCGACATCGTGGGCCAAATCAAATCCAGTTCCAATATTCTCTCCGTCAAAGTCGCCAGCCTGTCTTGACGGCAAGCGGCGCTCCAGGTGGGTATGGCTTCTGCACCTTCGAGGCATAGTGCGCTTGCGGGGCAGGGCCATCCGTTGAAAGAACGGTCCCTGGTTCCCGCAGGAATGGCGACGATCCTTCCTGAAGCCGCATGCCGGTTTCGAGCGATCGAGTCCGACCTCATCGGTGTCCTGGCCGGCCGGGGCTTCGACGAAATCATTTTACCGACCTTCGAGTATCTCGATGTTTTGGCACCAGGGCTCGAACCGGAACTGGTCGAGAAGTGCTATAAGATCCCGGATCGGGCGACCGGTCGGCTTCTCCTCCTTCGCCCCGATGCGACGGCTCAAATCGCCCGCACGGTGGCCATGGGGCTGATGGGCGATCGCATGCCATTGCGCTTGTCCTACCGAACCACGGTCTTTCGGCACGAGCCTGAACATGCCGGCCGCGATCGGGAAATTTTTCAGGTCGGCGCCGAGCTCATCGGGGCGGACGATCCATCGTCGGACAGGGAAATCATCGCTCGCTTGATTGAATGCTTACAGAAACTGGGGCTTGCGCGATTCAAGGTGTCACTGGGGCATGTTGGGTTCTTTAAGGGTTTGTTGGCACGGGCCGGCTTATCGGCTGCCGGACGAAAGCGCGCGGAACAAGCCGCCGCCAAGAAAGATCTTCCGAAACTTCAGGAAATCCTTCGTCAGGAGAAGATCTCGGCTCGGTTTGCCCGAAAGATTCTGGAGGCACCTGAATTGTCCGGGAATGCCGATGTGATTGCGAGGGGCCGCCGGTTGGCCGGGCACGATACGACGCTGACCGAGTCACTCGATCGGCTCGCCCACGTGCACCAATTGCTTAGTGAAGAGGGCCATGAGAACGTCCTGTTTCTGGATTTGGGCGAATTCCGCGGATTCGACTATTATGACGGGATTGTGTTCGACGTGTTTGCCGAGGGTATCGGAGTCGAGCTCGGGGGCGGAGGGCGATACAACCATTTGATCGGACGATTTGGGCGAAATATGCCTTCTACCGGGTTTGCATTGAATGTGGACCGTGTGTTTCATGGACTCAGTCTATCCCGGCACCATGCCGAGACCAGGACGAACCATCAGAACGCTAGCGTAGAAGAAAGGCATCCATGAGTCCGGCTGCTTCCGTCGATTTGTCGCAACCCAAGCTGCCCCCTCAAAATCTGGAGGCGGAACAATCCGTGCTCGGCGCGATCCTGCTAGACAATGTCGCGATGCCGAAGGCGATGGAGCTGTTGGTCGAGGAGGACTTCTATCGGACCGCGCACAAGAAGATTTTTCGGGCGATGTTGGATCTCTCCGAGACCGGTGAGGTGATCGATCAGATTACGCTTACCGAACGATTGGCCGCACAGGGAGCGCTGGAGTCGGTCGGCGGGGCGACCTACCTTGCCGAACTGGTTCAGATCGTTTCCAGCTCGGCGAATATCCGATACCACTGCAAGATCGTCCGCGACAAGGCCGTGGCGCGGCAGTTGATCAACACCTCGACGGAAGTGTTGACCAGAGGCTACGAGGGAACGGCGTCGATCGATGATTTGCTGGACTTCGCGGAACGGTCTGTCTTCAGCATTGCGCAGGGCAAGCTGGAGCGCTCGTTCAGCCCGATCAACCAGATCATTAAGGAAAGCCTGGATTTGGTGGACAAGCTGTCGAAGCGAAAAGAACATGTGACCGGCGTTCCGACCGGCTACTATGACCTGGATGATCTCACTGCGGGATTGCAACCGTCTGACTTGGTCGTGGTGGCCGGTCGCCCTAGCATGGGCAAGACCAGCTTGGCCTTGGGGTTTGCGACTCATGCGGCGATTCATGCCAATTCCGTGGTCGGTATCTTCAGTCTGGAAATGTCGAAACCGCAGATTGTGTTGCGCATGCTGAGTTCCGAAGCGCGGGTCGATTCCCATGCCCTGCGGACAGGAAAGCTGCAAAAAGAAGACTGGTGGCGGTTGGCTGAAGCCGCCGGCCGCCTGGAGCAGGCCCCGATCTATATTGACGATGCGGGCGGCATTACCGTGCAACAGATGCGCGGAAAGGCCCGCCGTCTCAAGGCTGAAAAGGGGCTTGATCTGTTGATCGTGGATTATCTCCAGCTGATGCAGGGACGGAGCGACTCGGAATCTCGGCAGCAGGAAATCTCCGACATTTCGCGCTCGTTGAAAGCGCTGGCCAAAGAACTGAACGTTCCGGTCGTGGCGTTGTCCCAGTTGAGTCGGGCCGTTGAAGCCCGCAAACCTCCCATTCCGATGTTGGCCGATTTGCGGGAAAGCGGTGCCATCGAACAGGATGCCGATGTCGTGATGTTCATTTATCGCGAAGAGGTCTATGACCAAAATTCCGAGCGGAAAGGCATCGCCGATATCATCGTGAGCAAACATCGCAACGGGCCGATTGGGAAGAAGGAACTCTTTTTCCACGACCGGTTCGCCAAGTTTGAGAGTCTTGATCTTCGTGAATCATGAAGCAGTTTGCGCATTGATCCCACGGTCGGTATAATTTCTCCGTACACACAGTCAGTAGATGGTTCCAATCAATCGTTTCTGTTCAAAAGATGAATGCCTGTGCGCGATCAAGCAACCAAGTCCAGCTGGAATTCTAAACTCGTGAAGTACCTCTTCTGGGGAGTGCTTCCGTGTGTTCTCGTAGCCTGTGCAACGGCACCAAATTCGCGAGAGGCAGTTCTCGCTTCGCCCACGGCTGTAAAACAGTCGGTGGCCCCCCCTCCGGATTCCGCTGCGACGTACCATTTTATGCTCGGGTACCAAGCGGAACTTGCGCAGGATAGTGACAGAGCGCTGCGGGAATATCGGGCTGCACTCAGGGCCGACCCCTCGTCGCGCGAAGTAAAGGCTCGGATGGCCGGGATTTATTTTGGGCTGGGTGATCTTCTCCAAGCCGCGCAGGTTGCGGAGGAGGTGGGAGAGGGAAGCGGGCAAGATGCGCAACTGCTGACGCAAATGGCCGGCATTTTGGTTGGTGCCGGCAAGCCGGACCGTGCGCTTCGGCTTCTGGATAAAGCAATTGACCGCGCTCCCGATCGGGGCGAAACCTATTTCCCCAAAGGGATTATTCTCCTCAACCAGAAACGGACTGCGGAGGCTGAACAGGCGGTCAAACAGGGATTGAAATACGCGCCGGACTCTCCGATCGGCCTGTATTATTTGGGGCGCATCTCCCTTGAAGCGGGAAATGCCGAGCAAGCCATGTCCAGTTTTGATCGGGCCATGGCGGTGAACCCGTCTTTCGAGCCGGCTTATCTGGCTCAAGCGTCTCTCTATGAATCTCGCCAAGAGAAAGGTAAGGCCATCGCCGTCCTGCAAAAGTATCTCCACCAGGTCAATCCGCGAAACAAGGATATTCGGCAGCATCTCATCCAGCTCTATGTCGCCACAAAGGACTATGCGGGCGGGCTCGCTGAACTGGAAAAAATACTGGAGGACGATCCGACTGACCTGGACGCCCAGCTGAGAATCGCGCTGATTTTCGGAGAAAAAAAGGAATTTTCGAAAGCCATCGACCGGCTCACGGCGATCTTGAAGGTCAGGCCGGGTGAGCTCAAGGTGCGTGATTATCTGGGTTATCTCTATGAAGAAACCAAAGAGGTTGCGAAGGCTGTCGAGACCTATCAATTGAACATTAAGCAGGACCCGACTTTTACCGATAGCCACATCCATTTGGGCGTGCTCCAGTACCGCCAGAAACAATTCTCCGAAGCCATCGCGCACCTCAGCGAGGCCACGCGGCTTGCGCCAAAGCAGCCGGAGCCGCACATCGTCCTGGGACTCGCGTACTTGCAGAGCGAACAGTTCGAGAAAGCCTCGTCCGCGTTTGAAGAAGGTGTTCGCCACAATCCGAAGAGTGCCGATCTGCATTTCAATCTCGGCACGGCGTACGACAAATTGAATCGCTTTGACGATGTTGTGCGTGCCATGGAAACGGCCCTTTCTTTGGATCCCCACCATGCCGATGCACTCAACTATCTCGGCTACAGTTACGCTGAACGGGGCATTAAGATCGACCAAGCCCTATCGCTCACCAGAAGGGCCGTGGCCCTCAAACCGGAGAACGGGTATTACGTCGATAGCCTGGGCTGGGCGTTCTACAAGTCGGGGTACTTGGCCGAAGCATTGACGGAGATCAAGCGGGCGGTCGCACTCGTCGGTGACGATCCGGTCATCTACGAGCACCTGGGCGAGATCTATGTCAAGCAACAGAACCTCTCTGACGCCAGAGAAGCGTGGCTCCACTCTCTTGAGCTCGATCCTTCCAACGAAAAACTCCTCCAGCGATTTCGTGAACAGGGCATGGGCGACCCTGCCCAGGAATACCGTATCCAGCAAGCCAAACGCCGCGTGGCAGACCAAAAGCCCTCTCCCCGGTGAATGCCTGAACTACTGTTTTTTCCTTGTCGAATCAGGTTTTCCTGTTAGACTCCCCTTGTTAGGACTACCACGTTAGTGGGTGGTGGCGCCGAGTTCTTGATTCCTACCTTCTCCCTCAGGCATTAAATGGCCGAATCCACTTCTCTCTTCAGTTCTGGTTCGAACAACATAACGCCTGACAGTTCCGAATCCTCGTTTGTCTCCTCGAATGCGGCTTCTCAAGCGAATATCGGGCTGACAAAAACAGACTGCTGGTGTTTGCTCGGTCTGTTCGGTGCCGTGCTCCTCATCTATATTCAGCTGTGGTTTCCTGGCCTTGTCCTCATTAAGAGAGACGCCTTCCATTTCTACTTGCCAGTCAAACAGCATGTCGTCGAACGGCTCTCGACCGGGGAGCTCCCTCAATGGTTCCCATATGAAGGGTTAGGCCGGCCGCTACTTGCCAATGTCGTGGCGGGAGTTTTCCATCCATTTACTCTGTTGTACCTCGTGCTGCCTGTGTATGAAGCCTACCGCCTGTCGACTTTCATTTGCATTCTTTTCGCGGCAGGAGGGGCCTTTGTCCTCGCCCGGAGACTTCATATTTCTCCACTGAGTGCCTGTCTTGCCGCCCTGGCGTTTTCCTGTTCTGGCTATGTCGCATCGTTGACAGATAACATCGCGTATCTCTATTCGATCTGCCTCCTGCCTCTCTTCGTATTCTTCATAGAAAGAACTGTGTCAGAGATGGCGACAAGGTGGGGGGGGGTCTCAGCTCTGATCTGGGCCAGCGTGTTCTTAAACGGGGATATTCAAACAGGATATTACTACGGATTCGTCGCCGTGGTGTGGGCGGTTGTTCGTGCCGGAGAACAGTGGCGAGCCGCGTTGGCCCACATTGCGGGCATCGCCTTCTTGGCTGCTTTAGTTGCGGCAGTCCAGTTAGGCCCTGCGTGGAGTGCGTACAGCGGAAGTATTCGCGCTGATGCCACAGGCTTTCAGCAACAATCGACCCGATGGTCCACTCACCCTTTGCGGCTCTTCACGTTGGCCGTTTCACCCATAGGTGAAAGCCTGGAGGAGGATCGAATGGCCCGTGAAGTGTTTACGGGAAAGGAGCGAGGGAGAGGAACTTTAGGATTTTGGGCGGAAAGTCTTTACCTGAGCATAGCCATCCTTGGGCTCGCGCTGATCGGTGCGCTACGACGCACTGATCTTCGAGTGTTGGGAATCTTGGCTGGTGCGACGCTGGTGCTCGCTCTTGGAAAGTATGGGGGCGTTTACGGGCTGTTCGAATATATGATTCCATTCTGGTCGGCGTTTCGGTATCCGGAAAAATTTATGGGATTTGTATCGTTTGCGATAGCGATCTTGGCAGGTGCTGGAGCCGACGCTCTGGCTGGAAAGCAGACTGCAGGAGTGGGGTGGGGAGCAGGTGCACTGACTTGTTTGGGGTGTGGATTGTTGTTGCGCACGGATGGTTCGGTGTATTGGATTGTGACCATACTTCAGGTACAGGATGATCTGGGCCAACAAATCGCGCGTACGGCCTCAACCGGCTTGTTCTTTTCTTGTGCGGTGATGGCGAGTCTGGCCGTGCTTTTTGTGTGGGCTAGTCGCCGGCCTGCATGGCGAACATGGGCCTTCATTGGCATGATCCTGGTAATTACTTTGGACCTGGTCAGGGCCAACCTTCCAGCTGTTTATACATCCTCTTCTATTGCATGGACCTTCACTCCTGGCTTAGCAGGCGCCATTGCTTCTGACTCCAAGGCGAAGGGGCTGGGACAGTTTCGCATCCTGAGTGTGACGAACAGCGTCAATCAGGTTTCACCAGAAGTCGTGCGGACGTTGCACCCGCATGAAGTTGCGGCCGCACTTCGACGACATGGGCTTGTGACGGAACATAACGCCGCATTTCACTTGGAAACAGTTCAAAGCTATATGCCCGGCAAGGCTCTCTTGGATGAACAAATAGGCCGCCAGGCGAATACACAGACGCTTGCGAGGTTCAATGTCGCGTATTTTATTGGCCGTACGTCACGGTTTGATGATCAGAAATTTGCCAAGTCGATTGTGGCATCGATTCGAGATTACGGTTTAACATTGGTCCGAAACCCTGTGCCGACCACGCCACGTGTCTATCTTTCAAAGAATCCAGTCCATGTCGGGTCTGCTGCGAACGTCCTGTTATTTTTGCAGGGGGAAGAGTTTCTTAACGGTTCGGTTGATGGAATTGAGGGGATTGACCAGTTGCCGCAACGGTTGACGAAGGGACATGCATCAGTGCTTGACTACCAACCGGAGTCTGTTCGAGTTGAGGTCGAGTCATCTGAGCCGGCCGTCCTGATCCTAGTCGACGCCTTCGAGCCTGGGTGGAGAGCGAGGATTGAGGGCGGAGCTGAAATTCCGATCTATCGTGCGAATGGTCTGGTTCGTGCCACTCTGGTTCCCTCGGGGCGACATCGTGTCATATTTGAATACGAAACTCCCTTCCTCCGTCTTGGAGCCTTCCTGTCGTTAATCGGAATAGCTGGTGCGGGTTTCATCACATGGAAGAATCATAATTGGCTGAGGCGGTGCCCGTGATGACCTTACGTGGCCCCAAAGAGTGAGAATCCTCTGAAATCGAGAACGTTCCATCCATGCCGGGTATCTCTTATGCCAGCACCCCCTCGATTCTGTTAGCACCTATCTCAACAGTGCTCGAGCCGCATGGTGATCCAGGGGAGTTGCGCATTATCGCACAGACGCATCACTGTAGGACTTATATGTAGTGGGCTGTGACTGGGTAAGGCAAGTTGGGCTTTAAAACAGCTGTCCTCAATACAAAACGGAAATGCGTATCCAACAGGCCAAATGCCGCGTATCCGGGCAGATACACACTCAACAGATCACTCCGTAGTCCTCTTAATCTCTCATCGCCCATTTTTTCCATCCTTCGTGACGACCTGATGCAACTTGTCATCTGATCATCAGCCTGGTTGAAACGCTTCCTTGTTCCCAGATGTGCGGGGGACTTGGGAGGAGTGCCAATTCACGGCGCTTCTGAGCAGATTAGGGAAGATGAGAAGGCGTACATCCCGGCTGCCTTTCCCGCCTGGTTTTTGCAACACGTTGTTTATAAAAGGAGTCTTTATTGAGTTGAGCATGGACATTGACCGGCACCAAACCTGCTATAGGAACCGCTAGGCGGCAACAAAGGCGCCGCAGGTTATGTAACTGGGCCGTCAGTGAACCATCAACAAGGAGGCATCACAATGAAAGCGTTTCGTAAACAAGAGGGTTTCACCCTCATCGAATTGATGATCGTCGTGGCGATCATCGGTATCCTGGCGGCCATCGCCATTCCGAACTTTATCGCCTACCAGGCGAAGTCGAGACAGTCGGAAGCCAAGGTGAACCTCGCCGCCATTTTCACCTCGGCGACGGCCTATGCGGCTGAACAACCGACGCCGACCTATGTTGTTACCGGTCTCTCCCAAATCGGGTGGTCACCGAGCGGGCAACCTCGCTATACTTACTTTTATCCGGTCGGTGCAAGCACGGCGACAGCCTTTACCCTTCCCTCGAACTTTAGTACGCCAGCCTCTTGTACTGCTGCTCCAAGCACAGGGTGGGTGGTCGGCGCAAGCACGTCCACTGCGACCGTACCTGCTGGGTTCACGGCGGCGGCCGATGGAAACGTCGACTCGGACAACACCTGTGACCACTGGCAAATCAATGATCAGCGCATGCTGAACAATAGCCAGAACGACGTCGGTTCCTGATCTCGGGTAGACGGTTGGGGAGGGGGATCGGCAAGGCCGATCCCCTTCTCTATTTTTGTACAATCCGCAAGGGTCAACAGTCGTGGTGTTCTTCTGCAGAGCCTGATGGTCCTCATGTTGCTCAATTCATAAGCGGGCGGTAGCATGAGTGATTCCGCCATTGACAGAACCCCTTCCTATTCTCTGAACGGAACCTGCCTCATCATTGGAGCCCTGACGATCTTTGCGCCATTGATCGAGGGGGGAACGACACAGCTGCCCGTACTGATCATACGTCTGGTGCTCTTGGCTATACTGGGCGTCTGGCTTGTCCGCGGAGTCCGAGATTCCGCGCTCTCGATCCCTCAAACCTCGCTGTGGTGGCCTGTGGCAGCCTTTGCCGGGCTGGCTTGGCTTTCGCTCTTCTGGTCCACCAATACAAACGTGAGCCTGCAATGGTGCCTGAGTATCCTCCTGTACGTTGTGTTCTTTGGCATCGTGCTCCAGGCAGCGGATTCCGAGAAGCGGGTGCGTGGTTTGTTCTGGCTCATCCTGGCCATGGGGGTGTTCGAGGGAGGAATGGGAATCCTCCAGTATTTTTGGCTGGGTGAAGCCAGAGCCAAAGGGACATTCTTCAATCCAAATTTCTTTGCTACGTATGAGGCTGTGACCGCAGTGCTGGCCCTGAGCGTGCTCCTTGCCGGCATGGAGTGGAGAAGGACGGAGAAGCTGCTCTTGGCCCTTGTTGCGATCATATCCGCCACGGCCGTCCTATTGGCGCAATCCAGGGGAGCAACCGCGGCCTTTCTTCTTGCCGTGACGCTTGTGGGAGTAGCCCGATTTGGGAAAGCGGCATTGATCGTTCTTGTCATCGTGGTGGTGAGCGGGATCATCGTCCCCAATCCTTTAACGGAACGCATCAAGGCTGTTTCAATCTACGATCCGTATGCGTACTCCAGGGTGGAGATTTGGAAGGGGGCGATGGATCGAGTGATAGATCATCCCATGGGACTGGGGCTCGGAGCATATAAGTATGCCTCTTTCCAATATCGTTTTCCCATTGAGGGTGCCGTTATTCGTTATGGGAAGCGGGCAGAGACAGCTCACAATGAGTATTTGCAACTGGCTGCGGAGTTGGGCGTAGCAGGGCTGGTGTTGTTTCTGATTGGTATCGGAGTCTGGGTCTCTGAGGCTAAGAGGGTGATGAAAGGGACGCTCACTCAGCAGAACCGAGGCATCATGGTCGGTCTTTGTGCGGGGGTCTTGGCTATTTTGACCCATGCGGCAGTGGATTCCGTTTTTCACGAGCCTGCCCTAGTGCTCCTTCTGATTTTGCTGGGTGGCTTAGTCCTTGCTCAGAGAAACCATGTCGGCCATCCGGGAAGCAGAGAATGGCGCCTCCGTTTGCCATATCACCCGACCAGAGTAGTGCTCGCTGGGGTCATTGTTGCGGCGTTGGCCATCATTGTCATCCGGCCTGCCGCAGCCTGGTTCATGGTCGAATATGGGAACAAAGCCGTGACAGGTCATGACAACCTTGGCGCGATCAAATGGTATCGATATGCCTCGCTCGTGGACCCTGCATCCACCCCTGTGCGTGATGGACTGGCGCGTTTCTATGTTCAGCAATTCAGACTGTCCGGTGATCCTGAATGGCTTCGGCTGGCGGCAGAAGAGATTGAAGTGGGGATGTCGTTCAACGCTCTCGACGGCCGCATGCCCTACCGGCTTGGCACCATCTATGCGCTCATGGCGGAGCAACGAATCGCGGCTCCCCACCGAGAGGTCTTACTGGCCCAAGCGGAACAGGCATTAGAAAAAGCAATAACTGTGGACCCTTTTTCTCCCTTCGGATACTTTGAATTGGGAATGCTTCTTCGAGGGCAAGGAGATCACGTGCGGACTCGGCAATTGCTCGAACAGGCGATCAGGTATGAACCTAATTTTGTTCCTGCGCGGGTGGTACTCGCGGATCTGGCGAAGGAAGCTGGGCAAGCAGAAGCCGCGGATGCCCATGTGAAGGCCATCCGCGCAATCCGGTCCAGATACCAAGGGTGGACATTGACGCCCACCGAGCAGCAATTCTTGGGTATGGCACCGCCGAATTCCTAGTGGCGGGAGGCGTTGAGTGCTCTCATGGTGATGTCATCAAGAACTCTCATGCCTGTGGCGTGGGCGGCGTGCATATGTGCAGGCATCGGTGTAACCGAAGTGTATTTGGAGGAAGCACGAGCCACCGTTCAACGGTCACAACATTTCAGTTACCTGCCGGACGGGGACGTTCTGAGAAGGGCGGTGCTCGGGTATCGTGAGGTGGCCTCCGATATCCTCTGGCTTCAAGTCATTCAGGCAATGGGAGAACGGAGAGTCTCTCAGGAGGCCGGTCAATGGATCTATCAAGCATTGGATGTGGTGACGACACTCGATCCCAAGTTTGTTCGGGCCTATGAGGCAGGAGCGCATGCCTTGTGCACTCTTGTCGTCATGCCGGACGCGAGTAATCGGCTGCTGGAAAAGGGGATTCATCATAATCCACAGGAGTGGCGACTGCTGTTTTTGCTGGGGTTCAACTACTATTTCGAATTCGGGGATAACCGGAAGGCCGCTGAGGCCATGGCAGCGGCCGCGCGCTTGCCGGGGGCGCCGGATGTTATTCCGAGACTGGCCGCAAGAATGCTGGTGTCTGCGCACTCTCCCCACCAGGCCGTAGAGCTCCTGGCCAAGGTGTATGAAGACACGACAGACGAAAGTGTCCGAAAAGTATTGGAGCAGCGTCTGCGGGAAGCCATCGTGGAGCGCGATCTGTATCTGCTGGAGCAGGCGATTAGCCAGTTTCAGGCTCAGTATTCTGAACGACCGGCTCGGCTCGAGGAGTTGGTGCAGAGGGGGTTGCTTCGTGAGCTGCCACAGGAGCCCTTCGGGGGGCAGTATATCTATGATGCAGGAAGCGGGGCGGTACGGAGCAGCGAAGTCCAGGGCCGATTACAAATGACCATGCGGAAACGAGGCCAATATCAATAGGTCTCCAGATGTTTAGAACGTGTTGATCGGGGTCTCACATGGACGCCATCGTCATTGAACGCCTCACAAAAACCTTCACGCCGATGTGGCCGTGGCAGAAGGCATCCACCGTGCTGACCGATGTCTCCCTGAGGGTGAGGCAAGGCGAGATTTTTGGGTTTCTCGGGCATAACGGTGCGGGTAAGACCACGACGATGAAGATTCTGCTCGGTCTCTTGAGGGCGACAAGCGGAAAGGTTGAGCTGCTGGGGGCGCCGGCAGGTGAGGTCGATGCACATGCCCGTATCGGCTATCTTCCGGAATCTCCCTATTTTTATGATTACCTGACGGCCGAGGAGTTTCTGACGTTCTATGGGAAACTCGCCAAGCTGTCCGCTGGATTTATCCGTTCACGTGTGCCTGAGCTCTTGAAACGTGTGGGACTAGATGAAGCCCGCCATCGTCAATTGCGCAAATTCTCCAAGGGCATGTTGCAACGGATTGGTCTTGCTCAGGCCATGGTCCATGATCCCGAGCTCATTATTCTTGATGAACCGATGTCTGGGCTCGACCCGATGGGACGCAAAGAGGTGCGGGACTTAATTCTGAGCCTGCGTGATCAAGGGAAGACGGTATTCTTTAGCACGCACATCTTGTCCGATGTGGAGATGATCTGTGACAGCGTTGGGATACTTGCTCGGGGGCGGATGCTTTCTCAGGGGCGTGTAGAGGACTTGGTGGGGGAACACGGTGCTCATTCGATTGAGGTGGTCTGCGATGGAGTGGTGGGCGATGAGGTGCCCATCGTCAAGCAATGTGCTCTTCGTATACTCCAGAAGGGAAGCCGTTGTCTGATCATGCTTCCTGGCCAGGAGGTGCTTGAGGAGGTATTGTCGGCGGTCCGGAATGCCAAGGGAAGGTTAGTCTCGGTGGTCCCCAATCGGGGATCCCTGGAAGAAGTCTTTGTCGAGCAGAGCGTGCAGCGAGGGTGATATGCAGAGCGTGATGGCCGTGGCAAAGAATACGTTTCGTGAAACAATCCGCGACAAGATCCTCTACAACCTCGTGTTCTTTGCGCTCTTGCTAATGGGGTCCTCCGTCCTATTGGGAACGTTAACAATTGGCGAGCACGCCCGCATCGTCAATGACCTCGGTCTTGCTGCGATCAACCTTGTGGCGGTCATCATCGCCATCTTCCTCGGAGTTGGGCTGGTGTCGCGAGAGATTGAGAGGAGAACCATCTACACCATCTTGGCGCGTCCAATCACACGAATCCAGTTTGTACTCGGACGATACATTGGGTTGGTGGGGATCGTGACGGTCAACGTTGTCATTATGTTGGCGATGTTCTTGGCTACCATCTGGCTCAGTGGCTTTCCCATTCATGCGGCATTATTCCAGGCTGTTCAGTTGATCCTCGTGGAATCGCTCGTGGTGATGGCCATCGCATTGCTGTTTTCGACGTTCAGCTCCGCTACCCTCAGCGCGAGTATGACGATCGGGTTATATATCGTGGGCCACCTTACCAGCGATCTCAAAGTGATTGCCGAGAAGAGTGCCTCACAAGTGGCCAAAGCCGTAATGACCGGTCTGTACTACATGTGCCCCAATCTCGAAGTCCTGAATATCAAAGGTCAGGCTGCTAGTGGAATGTCCCTCGCGATAAAAACCCAAGTCTTAGCCACAGGGTATGGGGTGTTGTATGCCGGACTCCTCTTGCTTGCCGCCTGCCTGATTTTTCAGCGGCGAGAGTTCTAGCGTCGAATTATATTGCTGTGATCCGCCATGCATGGTCTTGCTGTCCTGCCTCCAGATCGATGGATGGAGGTCAATCTCATTCAGACGCTTCGCCGGCACTACTGCGATACCCTTCACGTTTTCCACTATCCTGGTGGGATGGGTCAGCTGGGGTCTCCGGAGTGGCGGCAGACACGGGACGAACTCAATCGTGAACTGTTGCGCGTCGCAGACAGTCTTCGAAAAGCCGGTCGTCTCGATCTGATCTTTTGCGTCGTCTACGACGACTTCCTCCTGGTCGACACCGCGAAGCGCTTGCGTGAGCTCGGCGCAACCATGGTGAATTACCATGTCGACATGGTGTTCCAATGGTATCGCGTCATCAAGACCGCGCCCTATTTTGACGTGATGGCCGTGGCGCAAACGGCCAATACGGAGCACCTCACGCCCTATTGTCAGGATATTCATTGGATGCCGATGGCCGCAAATCCTGAGTTCTATTGTTCTGCGCAGATGCGGCAGGGGTACCAGCAGCATGTCTCGTTCGTCGGCAGCTTCAATCCGTACCGCCGGGCGATTTTAGCCACCTGTATTCAGGAGGGATTCACGCCTGTCGTGTACGGGCGTAATTGGCAGGGGAAAGACGATACTGCCTACAAGTTCGATTGGGATTTGCACAAACTCGCCCATGATCTCCGTTTCTACGGATGGCCTCGCTGGCAAGCGGAGGGAGTGGCGAGTCTCACAGAGCCTTTAAGAAGAAAGCTGTCCAGGAGGCACCGAATTGGACCGCTCGTCGGCGCAGATCTGAGGGGGCCATGCGCTGACGAAGCGATGCCGGGAATTTTCCGGACCAGCCAGGTGAATCTCGGTTTGTCGGATACGGGATGGCATCACGAAGAGACGATTGTCCGCTCAGGGAGACTCCAGTGTCGTCTGAGAGATTTTGAGGTTCCGATGTCCGGAGGGTTCTATCTGGTGCAAGAGACGCCGGACCATCAGGAGTACTACGACCTGGGTACGGAAATAGAAACGTGGTCGGAGCCGACCGAGTTGATCGATAAGCTCGGCTTCTATTCGCGCAACCCAGAGGCAGCCGAAAAGATCCGACAGGCGGGCCAGCGGCGTGCCGTGGCGTGTCATACCTGGAAACATCGATTTGATCGATTGCTTGAGCGATTGGCCGCGCGACACGCTGGTGTCGACGGTCGGCGCACGAAATCCCTCGCCGTGGCATGAGCGATCATGCAGGCTCTGGCAACCCGTAGCAACGGAGATGTGAGTGCAAGACGCTCAAACCAACCTCGCCTACCGCTCTTCAAGTGAGTCGACAGCGGGAAGCGCGGCCCGCGTTCGGTGGTCAACCCGTAAGGGCGAAATTCGCGCCATCGCCGATCGCTACGCCGATGACCGTGATAGATGGATCGAACGGAATCGGTTCTATTATGAGGACGACTATCGGTACATGCGGTTTCTCATTCCTGAGGGCCGACGGGTGCTCGAACTCGGCTGCGGAACCGGACGGTTGCTGGCATCGTTGAAGCCTTCCTATGGGGTGGGAATTGATATCAGCGGGGAGATGGTCGCGCGAGCGAAGAAGAACCACCCGGATCACACGTTTATCGTCGGCGATGTCGAAGATTCGTCCATATTGTCGCGGGTGAAAGGGCAGTTTGATTTTATCGTCCTGTCGGACACGATCGGGTCTCTGGAAGACTGCGAGACGACGCTCAGCAGTCTGCACCGTTTCTGCACGCACGACACCCGACTCGTCATTGCCTACTACAACAGATTATGGGGGCCACTCGTCACGCTCTTTGAGAAACTCGGGCAGAAGATGCCACAGCCGGGGCAGAATTGGCTCGCCACGGACGATATCGGCGGTTTGCTGGAACTTGCCGATTTCGAGATGATTCGCCGGGAGTGGCGGCAATTAGTCCCGAAGCCGTTATTTGGCATCGGGAGACTGCTGAACCGGTATGTGGGAACCATGCCCATTTTGAGACGCGCCTGCCTGCGAAACTATGTCGTCGCCAGACCGATTCGCAACGGTGTTCTTCAGAGCCTCTCTGCCACGGTCGTCGTCCCTTGCAGGAATGAACGCGGCAATATCGAGGCTCTCGTGCAGCGTCTCCCCGCTTTCTGTCGGGATCTTGAGATTCTGTTTGTCGAGGGGCACAGCAAGGACGACACACTCGAGGAAATCTACAGGGTGATTGCCAAATATCCGCACCTGGATATCAAGGTGGTGCAGCAGGACGGGGTCGGGAAAGGTGATGCTGTGCGCAAGGGTTTCGCCAAGGCACGTGGTGAGGCACTGATGATTCTCGACGCCGATTTGAGCGTGGCGCCGGAAGATCTGCCGAAGTTTTACAAGGCTCTCGTGGAAAACAAGGGCGACCTGATCAACGGGTCTCGGCTCGTCTACGTGATGGAAAAGGAAGCGATGCGGCCGTTGAATTTCCTGGGGAATCGTGGCTTCGCACTTCTCTTTTCCTTTCTGCTGAACGAACGGGTGACGGATACTTTGTGCGGAACCAAGGTGCTGACAAAGTCCCATTACAGGAAGATCGCTGCGGCCAGGGACTATTTCGGTGAATTCGATCCGTTCGGGGACTTTGATCTTCTCTTTGGCGCAGCCAAGGCGAATATGAAAATCGTCGAGGTTCCCATCCGCTATGCCGCGAGGACGTACGGCGAAACGCAGATTTCCCGTTTTACGCACGGCTGGCTGTTGCTTCGAATGGTCCTGTTTGCATTCAGAAAGTTCAAGGCATTGTAATGGCGAAGGATCACCGCCCTGAGCATTATCGAGCGATCTGGAACGACAAGCCCGTTCTGCAGGAAATCTACCGTGATTATTATCGACGGATTGCCGCTAGATGTGTGCCGGGACGAACGCTCGAGGTTGGAGGAGGGTCGGGGAATCTCAAGGCCGCTCTCGATCAGGTCACCTGTACGGATATCCTGCCTGCGTCGTGGCTGGATGTCGTGGCGGATGCCCAATCGCTTCCGTTTGCAGACGGGAGTTTCAACAACATCGTCCTGGTGGATGTGTTGCACCACCTTGCGAATCCACGGGCATTCCTTTGTGAGGCGCAGCGCCTTCTCAAGCCCGGTGGGCGAATCGTCATGCTGGAACCGGCGATTACTCCGATGAGCTGGCCGTGTTACCGCTATGGCCATCAGGAAGGCGTAGACTTCAGGCAAGATCCGCTGGATCTTCAGCACAGAGGTGGCGGGCACGATCCATTCGACGCGAATCAAGCGATACCCACTCTATTATTCGGTCGCTTCCGTGGCATATTCGAAAGAGAGTTTCCCCGTCTGCACCTGAAGGAGCTTGAGAAACTCAGTTTCTTCGCGTATCCGCTGTCCGGGGGGTTCAAGCCGTGGACTCTCTTGACGGTTTCTCTGGCCCGAGTCTTCCTTCGTCTCGAGAACTTTGTGCAACCGATTCTGGGACCGGTGATGGCGTTTCGATTGCTCGTTGTGTTGGAGCAACGGTAAAGGGGCGCACCGCGACATGTTGAGCACGATGACGAAAATCGGGTTCGCCAAATGTCTCTCGAAAGGCATTTGTCTCGGACGAAGTCTAGTGGGGAAGGGTAGCCGTACGCTGGTGTCACGGGACGGATTGCAGTGGGAGCTCGACCTGTGCGAGGGCATCGACTTATCGATTTATCTGTTCGGTGCCTTTGAGCGGGAAACGGCGCAGGCCATCTGCGGCCTGCTTCGGAAGGGGAATGTGGCGTTGGATATCGGCGCGAATATCGGCGCGCACGCGCTTCCCATGGCGCGATGTGTCGGAGACTCGGGGAGAGTGTTCGCATTCGAACCGACCTTGTTCGCGTTCAAGAAACTTCAACGGAACGTGGGACTCAACCGAGATATCGGGAGCCGTATTGTCCTGGAACAGATCATGTTGGGAGACGGATCTGACACCGACGTTCCTGAGGGAATCTATTCGAGCTGGCCGCTCGCCGGTTCCCTGCAGGTGCACGGAAAACACAGGGGGCGCCTCATGCCCACGGCGGGTGCCAGGACTTCGACCCTTGACGACTATGTGAGGAAGGCCGGAATAACTCGAGTCGATCTCATTAAGCTTGACGTCGATGGCTATGAATGCGCCGTGTTGCGGGGGAGCGCACACACGCTTGAGCGAGATCGGCCGCTCATCATCATGGAACTGGCGCCCTATGTGTTGGAGGAGACTGGCGCTTCCCTGGTAGAGCTGTGTCATCTGTTGGGCCACAAGGGATATCGAATAACAGGAATTCCCGGAGGAAAGCGACTGCCTTTGGATCCTCAAGGACTGTTGAAAATGGTTCCGGACGGGTGCGGGATCAATGTAGTGGCGGTGCCCCTTGCAGCGTAGCGGAACTGACAGTGCGGCCTCTGTCGGCAATAGGAAATGCAACTCCGCAGGGGTATCCAGATGCCCTTCGAGTTCAATCCGGGGATCGGCATGTATCCCACCGTAGCGGAAGGGTGACCGAACGTGAATAGAACCGTTCAGGCAGGATTGCTCTGGGTTTACCGTGTCGTCCACGCGACTGGCTTTCTCTCCACGCGACTGGGCCGTACGTTGTTTCGGGTGGTCTATTACCGCTACAAAGCGCTGAGCGAAGCAGCCTATGTCAACCTCCTCAAAGATCATATTGCGCCCGGTACGGTAGTGATTGATGTCGGGGCCTTTGTTGGCTTCTTCTCAATCAGATTTGCGCAGTGGATCTCGGCTCCTGGTCGAGTCATAGCCATTGAGCCTGAGCCAGAGAATTCAGCTCACCTGAGAGGAGCCGTCATAAATGCAAAACTGGATCACAAGGTGGAGTGCGTCCAGGCCGCAGCGGCGGACGAGAGCGGTGAACTTCGTCTCAAACTCAATACCGCATGCCCTGTGGACCACCGATTGGGTACTGATGGAATTCCTGTTGTCTCGATCACTATCGACGGCCTTCTCGCTTCGCGGGGATGGCCACCCGTCTCGTTCATCAAGATCGACGTTCAAGGAGCCGAGGCTAGAGTGATCGCCGGAGCTCAGCGGACGCTTGCCCGTTTCCGCCCGGCCCTGCTTGTCGAAGTATCAGATGCCACATTGCGGTCATTCGGGTCATCGGCGGAGGAACTTCTGGCAACGTTCGTGGGGATGAACTATGCCATCCATAGGGTTGGGCGGCAGTCGATATCGCAACCAGTGACATTTGCCGAAGCGCTAGAGTATCAGGCCGCGGAAGACTACGTGGACCTGCTGTTTCTTCCGGAAGAAGGAGTTTCTCAATCCCTGTATCGTCCTCAGGCGGCATAGGGAGGAGTTGCCATGCGAGGTTCTTCCCTTTGGCTTTTCCCCTCTTGTGGTGATTCGGATTTAGATCATCGCGCGATGAGGTACCCTCTCATCGCCCTCGTTGGCGTCATCCACCTGTATTTCATCTGGGCCCTTGGAGCCGTGATCGGTCTGGATAGCATGATCTATGCTCAACTTGGAGACGCCATCTTTACCGGCGGTGGTCTGGAACAATTTTACCGGGGGCCCCGCTACTACATCTACCAACACCTTGCTCCCGGGCTGCCGGTCCTGTGGACTTCGGCAACGATCCTGGCAGGGAGTTATGGGTGGCTCCTCTTCACGGTGATTCAGCATCTCGTGGCTGGTGCGGCGCTTCTGTACCTCCTCTTTGTATTGCGCCATTTCCTATCCGCTCCTTTCTTGGCGGCCGCCGCTCTGCTGGTATCGTGTGATCCGCTCTACCAATCGCTTCATAATCGTCTTATGACCGAGTCCATCAGTGGATCAATGTTCTTGTT
>JAYWIP010000128.1:0-2365 GCA_039794465.1 Nitrospira sp. | reverse complement strand
GCTGGCAGAAAAGGGATGGACCGTCCATGTGCTGGAAAAAGACCGGCATCCCCGTTTTCATATCGGCGAATCGCTGTTGCCTCACTCGCTGCCGATTTTGAAACGGTTGGGCGTCCTGTCAGACGTCGAAAAGATCGGCCTCACCAAGTACGGAGCGCAAGTGGTGTCGCCGTATCACGGCCGTGCCCGCACCTTGTATTTTTCGAAGGCATTGGACGGATCACAACCGTTCTCATACGAAGTGAAACGGGCCGAGTTCGACAAGATCCTGTTCGACAATGCAGTCGGCAAGGGCGCGCACATGCACGAGGGCGTCCGGGCCAAACGCGTCGATTTCCGCCGGGGCTCCACACATCTGGTACACGCCGAAGATAAGACCGGACAGGCGTTCACGTACGAAGCCAGGTTCGTCGTCGATGCCAGCGGGCGAGATACCTTTCTCTCCGGTCAATTCGGCGGCAAGCACCGCAACCCCCACCATAACAGCGCGGCGGTCTTTGGGCACTTCGAAGGGGTGAAGCGGCTGCCCGGGCTGGACGAAGGCAATATCAGCATCGTGTGGTTCGACCACGGCTGGTGGTGGATCATCCCGTTCAAAGACGGCACAACCAGCGTCGGCGCCGTCTGCTGGCCGTCCTACATCGGAACCAGAAAAGTGCCGTTGGAGCAATTCCTCTGGGAGACGATCGCCCTCTGTCCCCCGGTGGCAGACCGCATGGCCAACGCGAAACTGCTCGGCCAGGCCTATGCGGCCGCTAATTACTCCTATCGCAGAATGACCATGAGCGGCGACGGATATATCATGGTGGGCGACGCCTTCGCCTTCATCGATCCCGTGTTCTCCAGTGGTGTGCACTTGGCACTCAACAGCGCTACGCTGGGCGCCGATGTCGTCGAGGCCTATTTGCGGAAGTCGCCGGACTATGGACGATGCCTGGGTGAATTCGAGCGGACCGTTCGCTTGGGCGTGAAAACCTATTCCTGGTTTATCTATCACTTCACCCAGCCGGCCTTCCGCCACCTCTTCATGTCGGAAGGCTCCATGTTCAAAATGGAAGAAGCCGTCCTCTCCATTCTGGCCGGCGATGCCTTCGGAAAATCTCCGACCAAGTGGCCCATCTTCCTGTTCAAAATCGCGTATTATCTCGTCTACCTGTTCAACTTCAGAGAGAATTGGGCTGCATTCCAGCGCCGCGTCGGCGGCGTCCCGGAAACCGTGACTGCAGTAAACGATTATGCCGTGCCTCATCAGCCGTAGCGGGGCCGGAACGGCGCAATTGTGAAATCGACAACAGTTCCACACTCGATCAAAGCGGACCGGCGGAGTGTAGAAGCGGCCACCCGGCTGAACATCCGCTATCTCCATTCTGCTGAGCTGCCGCTTGCGCTTGCCGAATCCGGAACGCACCTCATGGCCGTCATGTCGTTCGGCCATACACTCCAGGATCCCGCACCCTGCCCGGCCATCATGCTCGATCTGCCTCAGATCGGGGGCTCCCCGTTGGTGGAGGTCTGGACCTCCGACAAGCCGGTGACCATGCTCGAGACAGCCCGCGGCTCCATGGCCATGACGGATGATGTGCTCATCGGTTCGATCCGCCTCGTTGAACCATCCGGCGTCTCGCTCGACACAATCACCTACGCGGGGTATCGGGACCTGCTGCAACAGCTTCGCATGTTGGGATACCCGCACTTGTGGCGAATCTGGAATTATTTTCCTCGCATCAATGACGATCAGGACGGCCTCGAGCGCTACCGGCGGTTTTGCGTGGGGCGCTATCAAGCCTTGACGGAATTGCTGGCGGATTTTCCCGCTTCGCTTCCGGCCGCCACAGCCGTGGGCACGAGATCCGGCCCGCTTCAAATTGTCTTTCTGGCTGGTGCGCAACCAGCGACGCATCTGGGTAATCCGCGCCAGTTGAACGCCTACGAGTATCCTCACGACTACGGCCCCCGCAGCCCGTCATTCGCCCGAGCGACCATTGCTCGGACCATGCATGACACCCGGTTGTATCTCGCCGGCACGGCCAGCATTGTCGGACATGCGAGCCGGCATGCCGGTCTGCCGATGGAGCAAACGCGGGAAACCGTGCGTAACCTTCACGCCGTGTTCAATCAAGCCAAGCATGTCACGGGCGTCGATTTCACGGAGACGCAACGCCGGGCGGCGTACAAAGTCTACGTGCGCGAGCCGGACTCGTTGCCGGACATTCGCCGGGCGCTTCAAGACTCACCGCTGTACACTCACCATGTGGTATTTCTCGAAGGCGATCTGTGCCGCCGAGAACTGCTGATGGAGATCGAGGGCCTGATCATCGCGGAGTCATTCCCATCGTGAAACCCGGCGTGTCTCACAGAAGCGGAG
>JAYWIP010000127.1:0-15956 GCA_039794465.1 Nitrospira sp. | reverse complement strand
GAGGATTCGGCAGGATGACGACGACCTTACCTGTGAACCAGCCGGCGAGGGCTGCATCGTCGTGTCGTTGTACCGCGTCCCACACCGATGAAAGCGGAATCGTGGGGAGGGCGCCAGCCGATCCATCTCCAACCACGTCGAGCAGACGCACGTCGGTGGTGCTCCATTCCGCGCTGCTGTTCGGGGCATGCAGAAGGTGCCCGAATGCGGGGATGAGGCGGTCGCCGACCTCAGCGGCGAGGGGGACGGCTCTCACGACGTGGTCGGCGTGTGGTAGGAGCAACACGTGGCCCTGACGCGCCGATGCGAATGGGACTGGCAGGGAAAGCGGCTCTTCCGCGAAGACCGTCACAACCGGACCCGATGATGTGATCGCTTCCACCAGGAGCGCGTCGCCTGCGGCCCCGCCTCGGTAAACAGGACCGGCGTAATCTGGGCGATGGTCGAGACCGATGACCTCTGCGCCGGCCTCATGAGCGGCGGTGATCAGTTGGGCAAGCACCGCCCGGTCCAACGGGCCGGTGCTGAACCGATCGTCGCTGGCCTGGTCTCGTGAAACAATCGCCAGCTTGGGGCTCACTGCGACGGGGGCACGGCGGCTCAACCACGCGTCGTAGAGGGCCCAGTCCAACGCGCTGTAGGTCGCAGGGGCAGCCAGCCAGACGAGACCCGCCAGCGCGCACGCGAGCAGCGCGATCGCCGATCCCTGTAAGGGCGGAGAGGCAATGAACAACCGCCGGAGTGCGTTCCAATCAGACATAGGTGTCAGCGGAGTCCCAGTTCGTCGATCAATGTCTGTGCATCCTGTTTTGGCAGGCCCCTGAGGGCGACTCGGGCCTTTGTGTGATCTGCCTCTACTCCCAACCCCTTGGCATAGATACGGGCCAGCGCTTTCTTCGCGGGGGGAAACCCCTCGGTCGCCGTCCTATCGAAACAGATGAGAATGCGGCGATCATGCTGAACCAAGCCGAGCTCGTTGCCGTTCTCATACAGCCGCGCGAGTTCAGCTTGTGCCGGTGCACTCAGGGCATAGGCTTCCGTCAAAAGTACGGTGAGACCGTCCGCTGTTTGATTGCTGTGCAGCAGGGTCATGCCGAGTGAGGCGTCCGAATCCTGTCTGGTGAGGTTCGGGTATTTGTCCCATAACTGGTGACGGTAACGGCGGAACGCATCCGTTATTTCTTGGCGTCGTTGTTCCGGTTGGTCGACGGCAAATGCGTGGTGGCGAAGCTTCGACAGGGCATCGGCAGCCGGCTGGTAGCCAAGCGAAGCGGCCCTGCCCCACCAGGTAATCGCGTGCGCGAGATTCTTCTCAACACCCAGTCCCTGTTTGTACGCGTTGCCGAGAAAGTGTTGTGCCTGCGGCATGCCGCCAATGGCCGCGTCTTCCATGAACCGGGCCGCCTCCCGTTCGTGATTCGTCAGCTTCAATAAAAGCGCCAGACGGTAACGAGCATCGGGAAAGTCCGGCTGCAAGGCGAGGGCCTCACGATAGGATTGCATCGCCGCCGTCACATTGCCCAGGGCATAGCGCGCGTTGCCGAGGTTGTAGTGGGCCTGGGTCAGTTCAGGATCGAGCCGCACCGCGTCCTGCAGTGAGACGGCAGCCGATTTCCAGTCTTGTCGAGCCATGAGGAGCACACCCAACTGCACATGGGCCTTTGCGTCGCTCGGGTTCAGGACAATCGCGGCACGGCATTCGTCGAGCGCCGCGTCAAGATCGCCGATGCGAGAGAGCCTATCCGCCAATGTGAGCCTGAGGTCGGTGCGATCCGGAGTCAGGAGGACCGCGTTCCGCAACGCGCTGATTCCCCTCACCGCGTCTTCATGTGCCTGCTCCGGCATGCGGAGAAGCAAGGGGACGTTGTTCTCCTCAGGTGCGGAGACAATCTCCGGAGTGAAGACTTCGGGGGCGATGGCGGAAGGCGGAAGGTTCTCGGATCTCTGCGCAGACGATAGGCACGCGGATAACAGGGCGAGGAAGGGAAACAGGAGAAGGGTCGCGAGCACCGATCGATGACGCATGGGAAATCCGCGCCCCTCCGGTCTGATCCAGCAGATGCCGTGTATTATAACACCCAAAATGCAGCTGGTGGGGTCGGCCGACGTTGTGGTGAAAAGCGGGGTTCCCGCTCAGGGGATGTGTGCAATCGCCTGCCGGATACGCTGGATGTCGCTGTGTAGCTCAGCCCCGGTGCGGATCACCGGCTCGTGCGGAACCCGCCATACGGGCTCCAGCGGAGCCGGGTCGTTGGTCAGGCGCGGGATGATATGCCAGTGGATGTGGGGAAGTTGATTGCCGAGCAGCTCGTAGTTGATCTTCTTGGCCCCATAGGCCTGCGCGAGCGCCTTGGCGACCTTATTCACTTCCTCCATCAGCTGGATCCGTTCCGTCGGCGCCAAATGAAAGAGCTCCGTGGCGTGACGTTGAAAGACAACGACGGTCCAACCGGCGAAGAATTGGTCGTCATGGAGATAGGCTTTGGAGAGTCCAAGATCCGCGATGAAATGATCGGCTCTGGGCCAGGTGTGCTGGCACGCTTTGCAAGACGGATCGGTCATGGCCGGTTGGCTTTGCGCCACTCCTCTTCCGTCAATACGCCTTTTTTCATCAAGAGCTGGATGAGCTTGTCCAAGGGAGTAGGGCCGGGCTGCGCCGCCGTTTGAGCCTGAGCGGGCGGCGCCGGTGATTCCGCGCGTTTCGGCTCCGGTGGCGGGCGTTTTTTCCCCAGCACCCGGAAAAATGGTGTGAAAACCGCCACGTAATCTTTATTTCTGAGGCGGATGGACACAGGGGGGCTGTCGGTTTGCGGCGCCAGGTCGGGGGCCGTTCCCACGGGGATACGGAAGTACGGTTTGCCATCGTCGGTCTGGCCCTCGGCATCCATGATGTCGAATCGATCGAGAAACAGCTCACCCGTCAATCCTTCCCGGTCTTGGCCGGCCAGATTGGTGATTTTGTCGAGTACAATGACCAGCGAGTCGCCGATGATCGGATCGGGGGTCATGTTTCTGACGCTGACGTCGTAGCGATATTCGCTGGTAAAGGTATCGCGGCCTTTCAGCGTGACGATAGGGCTCACTCGTCCGGTGAAATCCGTGAGCTGGTCGAATGACCCGGCGGAGACTGTGACCGGTCCAACCAAGAACAAGCGGCTGACCAGCGCAACGAAGATGACGGATCGTGTGGTCATTCGGGTCTCGTGACCTGTGGCGGCGTCGGTTGATAGGGTCGGCCGCAGCATAGCAAAGATCGATAGATTCAGCGAGTACCAGGAGACATTCGTCGCCTTGACACCCTCTTTCACCCGACGATATTCTCCAGGACGGGCGTTCGCCACCGTGAAGTCTTGTTAAATCTTAACTATGCCAACTCCTGTGACGCCGGCAACTCTTGTGGTCCCACGCCGGATCGTTGCCGAATTGATGCGGCTGTACGACTATCCGCATCCGCTGAAAGGCGGGACGATCATTCGCGGGTACGATCGGGCCCATGCGGTGCGGACAGCCAAGATGTGCGCGGCCGTGGCGGGGCGGCTGGGCCATCCCGCTGATCGAATCTATCAGTACCAAGTTGCGTGCCTGCTCCATGATGTGAGCCGCGCGGGCCTCGATCGCCGGCTGTTCGGCAAGATCTGGTCGTGGGCTAAGGCCCATGGGATTCCCACCAGGCCCCGTGAATGGCGTGCCGTCCATCCCACGACGGTCTATGGCCGGGAGACGGAGGCCTTTTTGTCCCGTTACGGGGCGGACCTGGAGGCGGCCGGTATTCCGATGACGCCGTGGGCGAAGGAACAGGTCGAGATGCGGTTGGGCCACGCGCGCCGACTGCGCCGTCGCCTGGTGGTGGTCCGTCCCGCCCTTCGCCGGCTGGGCCTCCGTTGGACCCCATGGATGCGGGACGTGGTGCTCTATTACTACTATCCGGAGAAATTGGCCAAGGCTAAACCCTGGGTCAAGCAGTTGGCGGAGATCCTCGTCGCCTGCGAGCAATTCGAGGCGTACAGTAACCGGCAGCGCGGGCGCGATTACTACGCGCGGAGAAAAGAAACGCTGGCGGATGCCTTTGCCTATCTCGACAAGCTTGCGCAAGAGGGTATTTTGAGCGGCGACGTCATGAGCGCCCTACGTGGGCTGGCCGGTGAAGGGACCTTCGATGCCATTTTGGAAGCGGCCCGTGGATGTCCCTTGACCAACGTAGAGCGGCGCTACTTGCGTCGTCTTATGCCGGGGGGTGGCTGATGGTCGTCAAGATGGTGCCGTTGCGAATCGGGATGGCTGGTGGCACGCAGATCGAAAATATCACGAAGCAGGTCTCGTCCGCCGTGGCCGAAGCCGGGCCGGTTGCGGGCATTGTGACCGTCTTTGTCAAGCACACGACGGCGTCGGTCATGATTATCGAAGACGAGCCAGGTATCCGCGCCGACACCAAGGTCTTTTGGGACCGGATCGTCCCCGCCGATCCCCGTTGGCAGCACAATACCATGAATCCCGGTGAAGACAACGGCCATAGTCATCTGCGCGGCCAGCTGCAGGGACCGTCGGTGACGATACCTTTCGCAGATCGCACGTTGCTGTTGGGAACGTGGCAGCAGATCGTCGTGGTCGATTTCGACACGCGAGCCAGAAACCGTGAGCTGGTTGTGCAGATTATGGGTGAGTAGCCATGAACGATCGGGCACGAGTCTGGGAGATCGGCTCCGCGGTGAGCTTGGGAGTCCTGCTCTCCATCGCGCACGCCGGTGCAGCCGAATGGGGCACCCCCTTGGGCGCGTCGTATGAAGGGCTCGAAGGCAAACCCCGTGCTGTCTCACCGGCGCCCGCTGAGTTGGGCCCTGACGAGCGGGCGACCATCTCGGTGTTTGAGCGGGCGACAAAATCCGTGGTCTTTATCGCAAACACGGCCATCCAGCAAGATTTCTGGTCGCTCGACACCATGGAGGTTCCGCAGGGCTCCGGGTCCGGTTTCCTGTGGAACAAGCAGGGCCACATCGTGACCAATTTTCATGTGATCTTCGGGGCCAACGCGATCAAAGTAACGCTGGCTGACCGTAGTGAACATCAGGCCAAGTTGGTCGGCGCCGATCCGGATCATGATCTGGCGGTCTTGCAGATCCAGGCGTCTGAGAGCGTGCTGGAGCCGCTGGCCATCGGCTCTTCCCATGATTTGCGGGTCGGACAGAAAGTTCTCGCCATTGGTAACCCCTTCGGGCTCGACCATACGCTCACGACCGGTGTGGTGAGTGCGCTCGGCCGGACGATCAAGTCGATGTCGAACCGGACGATCGAAGGGGTGATTCAGACCGATGCCGCGATCAATCCAGGCAACTCCGGGGGGCCATTGCTCGACAGTGCGGGCCGCCTGATCGGTGTCAATACTCAGATTGTCAGTCCCAGCGGCGCCTATGCCGGGATCGGGTTCGCAGTGCCGGTCGATATGGTCAATCGCATCATTCCGGAACTCATCAAGCATGGCAAATTGATCAGGCCCGGAATGGGCGTGTCATTGATTCACGATTCGATAGCCAGACGGTGGGGTATCAAAGGGCTGGTGATCGGCAAGGTGTCGCGCGGAGGCAGTGCGGATCGGGCCGGGTTGCGCGGTGTGCGCGAGACCGCCTCCGGGCGTATCGAACTCGGCGATATCGTGGTTGCGGTCGATGGAAAGCCGGTTGAGACGGTCGACGATCTCATGGATGTGATGGAGAAGTACAAAGTCGGTGATCGAGTGAAAGTGGACGTGGTCAGGAACAATAAGCGGCAGTCCGTCGACGTGACTCTTCAGGCGGTGAAATAGGAAATCTGCGGGCCAGTACTCGGCTGATAGGCTAGATTGCGAAACCAACACAGTCCCGCACCTGCAACACTGATGGTAGGTGAACGGCTTACAGGCTGTTCAGAAAGGCCGTCCGGCAGGGCCGCAGCGAGCAAAGCCGCGAGGAGAAATTTACCTGGCTTCGCTCGAACAGCTGCCTTGGATTATGTGCGAGCGGATGGGCGCCTTGCCTTCGCCGGGTTCGGTACGTTGAGCCTCTGAGCAATGCGACCTGCCTGCGCGCGAAGCGCTTCGGCGAAGGCAGGGAACCCCGCTGGCGGGCTTTGTCAACAGCCTGCTGGGCGGGTGGTAAAGAGTCTATGCTAAGATGGCTCAGCGACACATCTGTTTCCGTCCTTGCGTTCAGTCCGACAGAAGGAGTTTTCCATGAGCGATCATCGCTCCTCCGACAGCGGCAGTGAGCCATCCGGCACGGGAAGCGGTCACGAGACCGGCACGCGCGCGGGGCAGACCGGCTCCGATCCGCTCGAATTGATCGAGCAGTGTTTGGGATCGTTCCCCGACGGCGACCCGCGCCAGAAGATTCTCTACAAACTGCGACACGCCGTGATGTTGTCCCAAGCGGTCAACCAACAGCGCGAGGCTGAGTTCAAGAAACTCAGCGAGGTGGCGGCCAAACTGACGGCACCCGCGAACCGTATCGGCACGCTGCTGGATATCCCCGGCGAAGGGCTGGCGCGGATTCTGGTCGGCGGGGCCGAGTATTATGCCAATGTCGATCCCCGCGTGCCGGTGGCCGATCTGAAGATCGGAACGCAGATTCTGGTCAACGAAGCCTATGTCGTCATCAACACTCTTGGATACGACCGGAACGGACCGATTCTGAAATTGGCCGAAGCGATGGCCGATGGGCGGCTGCGGTTCGAGCAGGAGATGGGGCGGCAGCCGCTGATCTTGCAACGATCCTCCGACTTGGTCGGGGTCGAACTGAAGGCCGGCGACGAGGTTCGAATTGATCCCACTGCTCGCATCGCGATCGAGAAGCTGGCGGATCGGAAGGCGGGCAAGCATGTGCTCGATGACGTGCCGACCGTCACATGGGAGCAGATCGGCGGGCAGCGCGAAGCGATTGCGGCGATCAGAAAGGCAATCGAGTATCCATTGCTCCACGCCGACACGTTCAAGCAGTTTAAGTTCTCCCAGCCCAAGGGATTCCTGCTCTACGGCCCGCCAGGTTGCGGAAAAACGTTGATTGGACAGGCGGCAGCCGGCAGTCTGTCCAAGCTGATGCGCGAGTCGCAGGGGCCGGATGCACCGGCAGCCGGCGGGCGGCCTCCTGTGACGAGCGGCGCCTTTCTTCATGTCAAGGGGCCGGAGATTCTCAATATGTGGCTGGGCGAGTCCGAGCGAATGGTCCGGGACCTGTTCGCCCAAGCGCGGGCCCGCCGGAAAGAAGGTGCCCTGCCGTTTATTTTTATCGATGAAGCGGAGTCGGTGTTGGGCACACGCCGCGCCATGCGCTCGTTCAATATTTCCAATACGCTGGTGCCGATGTTCTGCAGTGAGATGGACGGCATCGAGTCGCTGCACGATGTCGTCATCATTCTGGCCTCGAACCGGCCCGATCTTATCGACCCCGCCGTGTTGCGCCCAGGCCGCATCGACCGGAAGATCAAGGTCGCCAGGCCGGATCGAGAGGCCTCCGGTGAGATTTTGAAGGTGTATTTGACGGAGGAATTGCCGCTGCATCCGTCGGTCGTGTCGGAGCGAGGCGGGGAGCTGCGACACGCTGTCGCCTCTCTGGTGAACGAGACCATCGACGCGATTTTCAAACGGACCGATGAAAACCGGCTCCTGTCGATCCGCCTCCGTAACGGGCAGAGCAATGTGCTCTATCGGAGCGATCTGGTGAGCGGAGCGATCCTGTCGTCGATCGTGCAGCGCGCGAAAGAAAAGGCGATCGACCGGACGATCCAGTCCGGCGAGCCGGCCGGGCTGTCGGCGAAGGATCTGTTTGAATCGGTCACGGAGGAATTCCGCCAAGGCGAGATGCTGCCGCCGGACGATGCGGCGGAAGAATGGCTGAAGCTGTTGGACCACCATCCGGAACAAGTGGTCGGCATTTCGTCGTTTCGCCGTGGACGGCAATCGGAAGAGCGGCTGGTCAACCAGATTATCTGAGGCACTATGCGTCTCTTCGGGCTTGAAACGGAGTACGGCATCACGCGGGAGGATCTGACGGAAGTTGATCCTGTCGTCGAATCGATGGAGCTCGTGCGCGCGCATCTGACGGCCTCGTTCGAACGGCGCTGGGACTATGCGGGGGAAGACCCGCATGAAGATGCGCGGGGTTTTCGCGTCTCCGGTCTTGCGCAGGACAAGGAGGAAGACGAATTCGCCAAACGCGACGCCCACCGGCCATTTTCTTTTCATGACATGAAGAGCGACCTGGTGCTGCCGAACGGCGCGCGTTTCTACAACGATCATACCCATCCGGAATATTCGACGCCGGAGTGCCGGACGTTGAAAGATCTGGTGGCGCAGGACCGGGCGGGAGAGCGGATCGTCCAGCGGGCGGCGGACCGCAGAAACACAAGTCTGGGCGGCGAGCACGTGCAGCTCTACAAGAACAACACGGATTTTCACGGGCATAGCTACGGTTGCCACGACAATTATCTGGTGTCGCGCGCGATCCCGTTTCCCCGTCTGATCGCGGGCCTCCTTCCATTTCTTGTAAGCCGTCAGGTGCTCGCCGGGTCAGGCAAAGTCGGGATCGAGGCGCAGGAGTCGGGATTTGTGCCGGGGTGCTTCCAGCTTTCGCAACGGGCCGATTTCATGGAAACCGAGTTGAGCGTCGATACGATGCACAACCGACCGATCCTCAACACGCGCGACGAGCCGCACGCCGATCCAAAGAAATTCCGCCGGCTGCATTTGATCATCGGCGACGCCAACATGTGTGAATACGCGACGGCGTTGAAAATCGGGACGACCAGGGTGGTGCTGGAATTGATCGAGCGACGCGCGGCTCCGTCTCTCGAATTGGAGCAGCCGGTGGCGGCGGTGAAACAGCTCTCGCGGGACATCGACTTGAAGGCGGTCGTCCGACAAAAGCACGGGTCCAGCCTCTCCGGCCTGGAGATTCAGGAACAGTACTATCGAGCGGCGGAACGGACCTTGGCCGGTCTGGACGAGGAGACGGACTGGGTGTTACGCGAATGGGGCGAAACGCTCACGTTGCTGGCGCAAGACCGCCGGCGTCTGATCGGCAGGTTGGACTGGGTCACGAAACTATGGCTGTTGGAAACGTTCATGCAGGAGGAGCGTATCGGTTGGAACGATCCCTGGTTGGCCAGTTTGGACTTGGAATATCATAATGTCCATCCGGAACGCGGACTCTATCTTGGACTTGAGGCCGAGGGGAAAGCATGGCGAATGACAGCCGAGGCCGACATCCAACGGGCCCTGGTCTCCGGGCCGGCCGATACGCGGGGAGGAGTCAGAGGGCTCTGCGTCCGGCGGTTTCCCGATCAGGTCAAGTCGGTGCAATGGGAGCGGATTCAGTTTGCCGGAGGATTGCTGCCACGTACGCTTGACATGGACGATCTGTTCGAGCCGTCCGAGGTGAAACGGTGCCTGGCGGCTTTCGAAGCCGCTGCCGATCCGATGGATGCGCTGAACACATGGAATGGAAGAAAGGACAGCCAATCATGAAGTACAGCACGATGCCCGAACGTCGTGAAGGCCCCGGCGATCCCATGCCGAAGCCGGGCCCTACCGAAGAAGGCGGCGGGCCCCGGAGGCCGGAAACCGGCTCGCCGGAGAAAGACAACCTCCTGAAGCGGATGAAAAAGGTCGATCCGAAACAGGCGGAGCGGTATCGGCAACGGACGGGGGAATAGGCGTCACTCGTCAACGGTCATACGTCAATAGGGGAAATCCGGAACATCCTCCGGCTCGGTTGACGACTGACGTGTGACGATTCACGGAGAAGACCATGGGCATGCAAGGTGACTTTTTTCAGCTGCTGAAAGAGCAGGGGTATCAATTAGGTGCGCCGGTTGCCGCGAGCGCCGGGATCGAGATCCCAACGGCGACAACCATCCTGGCGTTCAAGTATCGCGACGGAGTGTTGGTCGCAGGAGACCGACGCGCGACGGCGGGCAACATGGTGATGTACGACCGGACCGACAAGGTGCTGGAGATCGACCCCCACAGTGTCATGGCCATCGCCGGGGTGCCGGCAACCGCCTACGAGATGGTGCGGATCCTGGAGCACTCGTTCAAATACTACCGGCGGACGCAGTTGCAAGAGCTGAGTTTCGAGGGGAAGCTGCGGGCCGTGTCGAAGCTGCTCAAGGAGAACGTCGCGGCGGCGCTCTCCGGTACCGGCGCAGTCGCGCCGATTTTCGCCGGCTATGATGTCGAGCAAGAGGCGGCCAAGATCTATTTTTACGACATCCTCGGTGCGGAGTTCGAGGGGGTGGAGTACGCCGTGTCAGGGTCCGGGTCGCCGACCATCCGGGGCATTCTCCACTACCTCAATACGTGGGGAGAACAGCCGTTGAATGCCATGCCGGAGGAGCAGGCGGTGATTCATGCCTTGCGGTTGCTGACGAGTGCGGCGGAGTTCGACAGCGCCACCGGCGGCGTGAATCGCGAGGCCAATCTCTATCCGGTTATCAAGTTGATCGCGGCGGGCGGCGTCGGCGCCGTGCCCGAGGCGACGCTCAAATCATTATTCGAGACGAAGGTCGTACGTCATGTATGAAGAGCCGTACAAGTGGGTCGAGGCGGTCGGGAATCGCCGCCAGTATTTGGACGAACAGTTCAAACAGGGGAGTCCGGTCGTGGCGATGGCCTACGACGCCGGGATCCTCTTAGTGAGCGTCAGCAAGGGCACGCCGAAACTCTACGAGATCTACGATCGATTGGCGCTCGGCGGCATGGGCCACCCGGCCGATTTGGAAAAGCTGCGGTTCAACCTGTTGGAAATGGCGCATGTGGAGGGTTTCAATCGGTCGCCGTCCGACGTGACCGGTGGTCGCATGGTGAAGTACGGCATTGCCCCGGTGATCAAGCAGGCATTCGAAGAGGTCTTCAAGGCGCCGTTCATCGTGAAACTCTTGTTGGCGGAGTTGGGCCACAAGCCCGGCAAGGATTCGTTCCTCGTCATCAACTACGACGGCACGTTCGAGGAGGGCTCGTCTTGTGCGGTGTTGGCCGCGTCGAAGTCGGTGGAGCAAGGCATGGCCGCCTATGTTCGTCGAGAGGCGCCGGCCGTGCCTTCCTTGGAACAGGCGTTCAGCCTTGCGCTCCGGACGTGGGCGCTGGGCGATCGATTGCAGCGGAAGGCCGCCGAAGAATCGTCCGAGGGAAATCCGGCCGCAGGAACACCCGAAAACACGGAAGCGATGTCTCTCTTTGCGCACTGGCGCGACAGGGTAGCGGAAAAGACCGTCGAGTGTGCCCTGTTGGACCGACACCGCTCTGGTTCGTCGAAGTATCGGACATTGGCATCCGACGAAATTGGCCGCTTGCTACCGAACGACCTCAAGATCACCCTCTCGTAGTAATTCCATGCTGAACCGTATTTTCGGGCTGGAAACGGAATACGGACTGCTGGTCCATCAAGACCGTCCTGAGCACTCACCCAGCTGGTTCGCGCACAAGCTCCGGGACCATATTTTCAATGTGCAGCGCCGCGGCGTGCTGGATCTTCACCACCGGGGGCATGATGAGCCGCCTGGGAACGGAGGGTTCTTGGCCAACGCCGGGCGCATCTACCTCGACATGGGGCATGTGGAATATGCCTCCCCCGAGTGCAACAGCCTGACGGATGTGGTGGCATCGGATCGTGCCGGCGACCGGATGCTGCAACAGGCGATCAACGACTTGGGTTGGGCCGACCAGGTGTCGCTCATCAAGAACAACATCGACCACGAAACCGATGCGACGTTTGGATCGCACGAGAACTTTTTGGTGACGAGGCGGTTTCCGTTTTCGCGGCGCGGGCTGGCGCCGCTGGTGACCTTTCTGGTAACCCGGCAGATTTTCACCGGATCGGGCCGTGTCGGCTCGGCGAATCCCCAGGATGCCTGGGTGCAGATGGATCGGTTGATCGTGCCGCGCGCGGCCCTGGGGCATGGCGGGGGTGGCGCTCAGGTGCCGTTTCAAATTTCCCAACGCGCCGACCACATCATGAACGATTTCTTCGAGTGGGTGCAGCAGAATCGGGCGATTGTGAACACGCGGGACGAGCCGCTGGCGGATCCGGAGCAGTATCGCCGCATTCACCTCCTGCTCGGTGATTCCAATATGGCCGAGTATGCGACGGCGCTCAAGCTGGGCACGACGGGGCTCGTATTGCAGCTCATTGAAGAAGGGCATGCGCCCCGGGGTCTCGATATCCAGGAGCCGGTGGAGACCTTACAAGAGATTTCGCAAGATCAGGACCGGCAGTGGATGGTACGGCTGGAGACGGGCGAGACCATCTCCGCGATCGACCTCCAAGAGCGGTTTCTCGCCGCGGCGCAAGCGCATTGCGCGGGGCAGGATGAAGAGACCGACTGGGTGCTGGCTCAATGGGAAGCGGTGCTGCAAGACTTGCGCGGAGATTATGCCAGGCTCGTCGGGCGGGTCGATTGGGCGTCGAAATTGTGGCTGTTGGAGTCGTATCGGGAGGCGGAGCGGGTTCAATGGGACGATCCGATGTTGAAGAGTCTCGACCTGGAATACCACAATCTGAACCGGGACAAGAGTCTCTACGATGGGCTGGTGGAGGAAGGGCGCGTGCCGCGCCTGACGACGGACAAGGCGATCGATCTGGCCGCCGACCATGCGCCGAAGAATACCCGCGCGTTCGGGCGTGGCGAATTGGTGAAGTACCTGTTGGCTTGCGGTTCTCCGTCTGAATCGATCGAGCCCAAAACGGACGAACGGCTCTTCCCGGCCTATGTCATCAATTGGTCAATCTTCCAGGTCCGCGGCAGGATGCCGTTTCCAATGACCGACCCGTTCAAAACCTATGTGCAGGAGATCCGGTCCCATCTCGCAGGATAGTGTGCGACACCCGCATCGACTCAGCCCGCATCGCCGAACGCTCCGTTCCGTAAGAAGTCCACAATCCGATTCTCAGCCCAATAAGAATCTTCGCCGTTCCGGCTCCAGTGAAAGAATCCGCAATGGCCACCGTAGGGTGAAGCGACCACGCGGATTCTCTCGTGCCGCAGAATGGTCGACGTCGTGAACATGGAATAGGGGATGAAGGGATCATCCTGGGCCGTGATGATGAGCGTGGGGACCGATATCGCGTCCAGCACATGCCGCGCGCCGGCCCGATCGTAGTAGTCGGCGCCGTCCCGATAGCCGCCGTCCCGCGCCGTGTAGCGATCGTCGAACTCGCTAATCGTCGCAACCCGGTCGAGCATCGAGAGGTCCCACTTTCCTGGAAACAGGGCCGCTTTTCGGCGGAGACGAGATTTCAGCCCGGCCATGAAATGGCGGTGATAAATCCAATTGCGGGGTTCTTCCAAGGCGCGCGCGCAGACCGTCGGGTCGATGTTCGGGCACACGGTTGCAACCCCGGCCAGCGCTGGCTCACTTGCGCCCAGTTCTCCAGCGGCCTTGAGCACCAGATTCCCGCCCATCGAATAGCCGATCAACCACATGCGGCGCAGTCCGTCGTGCTGCGCCAGTTCTTTCACGATGGCGCGGTAATCTCCGCTGAGGCCGCTGTTATAAAGAGTGGGCGTCAGGTGCTCCGTGCCGCCGCATGTCCGCTGGTTCATGCGGACAACGTTGAAGCCGATGCGATAGGCTTTGGCGGCGATGCCGCGCATATAGGTGGATTCGCTTGACCCTTCGAGCCCATGCACCATGATCGCCGTGGGCGCCGTTTCTCGATCGCTTTGCCAGTGGCAGACACCGAGCAGTTGAGTCTCCTGCGCCGTCGTAAAGAGGCGGGATTCGTGTGGGAGTTCTGCCAATGAGATTGTCCGTGGCCAGTAGCGTGGGACGAGCGTCATGACATGGCCGTTTCGGAGCCACAGAGGGGGCCGGAAGGTCGATGCTGTCTGAATCATGCCCCGAATCATAGCGCAAACAGGCGGTGGTGCGCAGGAAGAATGTCTGGATCATTGGGTATACGATGACGCGGCCAAAGCAGTCATCGCTGCCAAGCTGAAATGTCATGTGCTCAGAGGCTAACTTAGGGGCTGTGATCAAGCCCGCGGCACTCGGTATAATGGGCAGGATCTTTTATTGGCCCTAGCAAGGAGAGTCGATGATGAGCAGGCAGCGATTCGGGAGGCAGTTGTGGAGTTGTCTATTGGGAGCCGTGCTTGGTGTGTTGATTGTGTGTACAGGGACGCCGGCGATCGCGGCGGAGGGCCAAGGAAGCGGTTCAAAAGCCGCGCTGGAGGCAACCAGCTGGTTGCTCACGGTTCCCTATGGCGCGTTCAAGTGCGCCTATGCAATCGGGGGTGGCATCGTGGGTGGCATTGCCTGGGCGGTGACAGGAGGGGACAAGGCAGCGGCGAATTCGATTTGGGTGCCTGCGGTCACCGGCGATTACATCATCCGTCCTGAAAATTTGACAGGTGAGAGGCCGCTGCATTTCGTGGGCAAGGGTAACTAGGGAGCCGCGGGAAATAAAATATAGGGCTGCGGCGGTTCTCGATGCCGGCTACGCCGCAGCGCGGGTGCGATTGGCAAAGGCGAGCGGTGGGTCTGTCCGATCTGAGACCGACACGGTTAGCAACGGCCGTGCGGTATAGCCGGTCTGCTGCGCGACCCAGATTGCCGGGATCTGTCCAATGGCGACGTTGTAGACATTGACCGACTCGTTGTAGAACTCACGGCGATCGGCGATGGTGTTCTCCAAGGCGGAGATTCGTTGCTGAATCGCCAGGAACTGTTGATTGGCCTTGAGATCCGGATACTGTTCCGCAACCGCGAAGAGGTGCCCTAACGCGCCGGCGATTTGGTTTTCAGCCTGGGCCTTCTCATTGATATTCCGGCCGGTGCCGTAGGCATTGCGGGCCTTGATGACGGCTTCCAGCGTCTCCCGTTCGTGCGCCATGTAGCTGTTGCACACCTCGACGAGCTTGGGCAATTCGTCATGCCGCTGTTTGAGCATGACGTCGATATTCGACCAGGCCTTGTCGATATTGTTCGACAGCCGGACCAGCATGTTATACACGCCGACGGCATAGGCGATCAGCCAAACCAGCCCGATGACGAACAATGTTCCAACGATTAATGTGCCGTTCATGGGCGTTCTCCTTCGCGACAGTGACTAGGGTTTCATTGTTGTGAGGTATCGATCACAGATGATGGCCGTGCAGGTGGCCGTAAGAGCCGGCCCGCCGAGGAAGCCGGCCCACATCTGCCATGTCAATCGGGATAACAGGTCCTTTTCGTTGCGATCCGAAATGATAAAGGCATGGTCACGGCTGCTGCCGATGTAGAGCCGGGATTCGTTGGCAATGTGGTGGCCCATGCCGTGATGTTCGAGGGCGGTCCCCAGCACATAGATGGATTCGTCCGGCAAGATGAACGACTCTCGGCACCGCAAGGCTTTGTTCCCCATCCAGCTAGGGGATGCTATCCCTAAACGGCTCAAGCCCGCGACCGCAAGAGGCGGCAATTCTCCAAGCCAACTCGTCCTGATGCTCCGCTCATCCGGCAACATCAAATTCGCGCCAAGCGGAACCACGAGCACTCGCCCGGTTGCGTCGCGCACAAAAAATGGCCGTTCCGAAGTGCCGCTGGCAATTGTTTCCCAGCGGGTGTTCTTGCCGGAGCCGACCTGCTCTTCCACCGTGTAGGAGTAAAAGACGCAGGGAAGCCCGCCGAACGGCGAGGTCAGCAGTTCCCCCTCGGGCTCGGCCCGTCCGCACACCTCGACGAAGCCAAGGGCGAGTGAGCGGATGGGCGACGTGGGAATACTTTCGATGAGGCGCTTGCGTTGCTGAACCGTCCATCCATGCCACACCAGCCACAGGCCTCCGATCGCGCCCATGATGAGGTACAACAGCAATTCGTCAGGCGGTTGACTCCAGCGAGTCGTGTGGAGGGTTTTCTGGATTCCAGAAGCAAAGATGAATCCGGCCATTGTCAAAGCCAATCCGAAAAAAAGACTCCAAAACCACAGATTACCGGAGTTGTTCCTTCCGGG
>JAYWIP010000126.1:0-2276 GCA_039794465.1 Nitrospira sp. | reverse complement strand
TGGGTGCGTTCGCACGGCGGGCGCCAAACGTGCGGGCCATGGTCCGTTCGAGCCGGCGCCGATCGAAGTTTCCCGCGACGGCAAGCACCATTTCCTGCGGGCGGTAATGCGTCTCCATATAGTCCAGGAGATCCTGCCGCCGCAGCCGCGCGATCGTCTCGGTCTGGCCCAAAATCGGCCGGCTCAGAGGATGCCGCCCCATAACCAGTCCCGTATGAAGTTCCTGGACTAAGTCCTCGGGGTCGTCCTGCACCATGCGGATTTCTTCGAGGACCACCTGCTTTTCTTTTGTGATTTCTTTCGGCCCAAAACGGGAGTGATGGAAGAGATCCGAGAGCAGATCCAGCGCTTTCGGCAAATGCTGGTCGAGCACCTTGACGTAGAATGTGGTCGTTTCGCGCGTGGTGAAGGCGTTCATCTCGCCCCCGAGCGCATCAATCTCGCGGGAGATGTCCGTGGCCGACCGGGTGGCCGTCCCCTTGAAGAACATATGTTCGATGAAGTGGGAGTATCCCGCTTGCGCAGGACTTTCGTCCCGGGAGCCGGCATTAACCCACATGCCGACTGTGACGGACTTGAGCGTCGGAATCTGCTCGGTGACCAAGCGGACGCCGTTGTCGAGAATAATTTTGCGGTACAAGGGGATTACCCCTCCGCGGGATCCTTCGCCCCACCGGCGGCCGGCGCCGGCAAGACGTCTTTCCGGCTGAGCCTGATCTTGCCCTGTCTGTCAATCTCCAGCACCTTCACGAGAATCTGATCACCTTCGGCCACTTCGTCGGACACGGCCTTGACCCGATGATGCGCGAGTTGCGAGATGTGAACCAATCCATCGGTACCCGGCAAGACTTCGACGAATGCACCGAAATCCATGATCTTCCTGACCGTGCCCATATAGACCTTGCCGACCTCGACTTCTTCGGTCAGCCGGCTGATGATGTCTTTGGCCTTCTGCAGCGATTCGCCGTCGGACGAGGCGATGGTGACAATCCCCGTATCCTCGACATTGATCTTAACGCCACAATCGGCCTGGATGCCGCGGATGGTTTTCCCGCCCTGGCCGATGATGTCGCGGATTTTGTCCTGCTTCACCTTCATCGTATAGATCCGAGGCGCGAACGGCGACAGGTCGGTCCGCGCGCCCGTGAGGGCCTTGGCCATATGACCCAAAATGTGGAGACGGCCCAAGCGAGCCTGTTCCAATGCCTGTTGCATGAGGGCTGTCGTAATCCCGCCGATCTTGATGTCCATCTGCAACGCGGTGACCCCATTTTTGGTCCCGCACACCTTAAAATCCATGTCGCCCAAATGGTCTTCGAGTCCGAGAATGTCGGACAGGATCATCACCCGCTCAGCTTCCTTGATGAGTCCCATGGCAATGCCGGCGACCGGCTCCTTGATCGGCACACCCGCATCCATCATCGCCAGTGTGCCCCCGCAGACCGTCGCCATGGATGACGACCCGTTAGACTCCAGAATTTCCGACACAAGACGGAGCGTATAGGGAAAGGTGTCTTTCCCCGGAATGACCGGCTTCAAGGCTCGTTCCGCCAGCGCGCCGTGGCCCACTTCTCGTCGGCCCGGAGACCGGAGCGGCCTCGCCTCACCCACGCTGAACGGGGGAAAATTATAATGGAGCATGAACGTTCTGGTGTATTCCCCCTCCAGCGCGTCGATGCGCTGTTCGTCGTCAGTGGTGCCCAACGTCACGACGGCAAGGCTCTGCGTTTCACCGCGCGTAAACAGGGCGGAGCCATGGGTGCGCGGCAATACTCCCACCTCGCAGGTAATCGGCCGAATGTCAGCCGGTCCTCGTCCATCCGCGCGAGAACCCTTTTCCAGAATCATGTTCCGGACTTCCGTGTATTCCAGACCATGGAAGACGATCTTGATGTGCCGCTCGGTCGTGGGCTGGTCCGGATTCTTGAACTTCTCCACCGCCTCCGCCATGACCTGATCCAGCCGCTCCTGGCGCGCCGTCTTGTTGGGAATCATGATCGCATCGCGGATCGGCTGCGCGACCATGGCTTTCACCTGCGCAGCCAGAGCGGGATCGATTGGTTCAGCCTTCACCTCACGTTTCTTATTCCCGACTTTCTTCGCCAGTTCATCGATCTTGGCCACGATCTTTTTGATCTCGGCATGCGCCAGTTCAAGTGCCTGAAGCATCGTGGCCTCGGACAACTCGTTGGCTCCCGCCTCGACCATCATGACAGCATCCGCGGTCCCCGCGACGACCAGATGCAATTCACTCTTGTCCATGGTCTCAAGATCGG
>JAYWIP010000125.1:0-50636 GCA_039794465.1 Nitrospira sp. | reverse complement strand
GCCCCTGTGTCACGAGGACAGCGATGGTATCCGTCTTGACCGGCGTCCCCCGGGCGATATCCAGCGTCAACTTGACCTCTTCCGGATTGTCGGGGTTCAAGGCGATATCCTTCACCCGTCCCACATCGACGCCGCGATACTTAACCGTCGAATCGACGCTCAGCCCCGCCACCGACTCCCGGAAATACGCTTCGTAACGGTCGTACATCCCCCGGTAGTCGGCCTTCCCCAGCCACAACACGCCGAACAACACCACTGCGCCGAGGATCGCGACGAAAGCACCGACGAGAACATAATTCACTTTCGGTTCCACTCAGACGCCCTTTTTGTACCTCGTCAATCGCATTGCGTATCTCGCAAACCGCCGGCAGGAAGGAGTTCCTTCTTCACGTGTCACGCTTCTTGCCGTTCCAGGACGCCTGTTCCTGCGCCGCGCGGCCCCGCAAGCCGTGGAAGTATTCACGGATCACCGGGTCTTTGGACTGCGATAATTCCGGCATGGAGCCAACGCCCAACACCTTGCCGTTTCCCAACACCGCCACGCGGGTCGCGATGCGCCAGAGCGAATCGAGATCGTGCGTCACCATCACCACCGTCAGTCCCAAGAGCGTTTTCAGCGACAGTACCAATTCGTCGAATCCGGCTGCAATCATCGGGTCTAAGCCCGCCGTCGGTTCATCGAGAAAGATCAGCTCGGGGTCCATCACAATCGCACGGGCCAGTGCAGCCCTCCGCCGCATGCCGCCGCTGAGTTCATTGGGAAACTTCCCGGCGCTGTCCGGCGGCAGCCCTACCATGGCGATCTTGACCTCCACGATCTCCCGAATCAACCGTGGATTCAAGTCCGTATGTTCGCGCAACGGGACCGCCACGTTCTCCGCCAGCGTAAGCGAGCTGAAGAGGGCGCCGTGCTGGAACATGACGCCGAACCGTCGGTGGATCGGCCTTCCGTTGCTCTCCTCCAGCTTGCGGCTGTCCACACCGAATAATCTGATCGTTCCGCTCGATGGCGTCAACAGGCCGATGATCTCCCGCAGCAGCGTGGACTTGCCGCAGCCGTTTCCCCCGGCAATCGCGAAGACTTCGCCCTGGTTGATGGTCAGGCTTATATCTTCGTGCACGACGGCCTGTCCGAAAGCCGTCGCCACGTGGCTGACTTCGATCACCGGTGTTCCTGCTTGTGTTGCCGACGGCATCACGTGCACGTCCTCACTCACCCACTATAAGTCCCACCAGTTCGTCAAGATGCTGCAAATAGCGTCGAACACGATGACCAGGAAGATGCTCTGTACGACACTGATGGTCGTATGCCGACCCACGTCATCGACGCCTCCCCTGATCTGAAACCCCTGGTAACAGCCGACCAACGCGATGATCATAGCAAAGAACGGCGCCTTGGCGAGGCCGATCAGAAAATGCCGCACCGCGACAGCCTCTTCGAACCGGCTCACGAATTCAGTGAAGCTCACATTCAATTGGCCGGACGCGATGAGCATGCCGCCAAACACGCCCAGCACATCCGCATAGACCGTCAGGAGCGGTAAGGCAATGACGAGGGCCAGGGCTCTCGGAAGCACGAGCAGATTGATGGGCGAGATGCCGAGCGTCCGGACCGCGTCCAATTCCTCCGTCACCTTCATGGTGCCGATCTCCGCCGCGTAGGCCGACCCGGACCGGCCGGCGATGAGAATCGCGACGATCAATGGGGCAATCTCGCGCACCAGCGAAATCCCGACCAAGTCGACGATGAAAATGTTCGTGCCGAACTTGCGCAGCTGCTCTGCGCCCTGATAGGCGATCACGACGCCGACGAGGAACGTCAGCAGACCCGTGATCGGCAGGGCGCGCACGCCGTCCAGTTCCACCACCCGCATCAGGGCCTTCCAGCGGATGGATCGCGGCCGCAACACCAACCGACCGAACGCGATCGTGGTTTCTCCGAGAAAGGCGAGCCCGTGAAGGATTGCGTCTCGTCGTCGCTGGAGATGCTGAGCCAGCCGGTCCTGCCAACCATCGCGCCGGAGGGCGGCTGCGTGATTGAGGGATGACCGGGTATCGATCAAACGGACCAGCTCGGCAAATTCTGGTTTCAACCCACGGAGAGACACACTTCGACCGGCGCGGCGAAGACGATTGATGCTCTGTTGCAGCACCAGGGCACCGCCGGTATCCATCGCAGTGACCTCTCCGGCCTCATACGTCACCTCGTGCGCGTCAGGCCATCGAAGATTTCCACTGTCGCGCTCCAACTCGTCCAAGTTCGGAAGGGTCCAGACCCCCTCACAATGAACGACGTTGCCGTTCACGGAGATGCTGGCCTGTTGTACCACGGGCATGTTGCGTTCACACCTGTCCCATAATGGCTTTCAGCTCTGGTCCGGTGATCACCTCTCGTTCCAGCAGCAACATGGCGCCTTGGCGCAGCGCCGCTTTTCGCTCCTCCAATAGCTGTCTGACCCGCCCATACTGCTCGTCGATGATCCGGCGCACTTCGCAATCGATCTCCCGTGCGGTCTCTTCGGAATAATCGCCCTTTTCAGACCCGATCGGCAGCTGGAGGAACTGGGGTTGCCGCTCCCGCTCGAGCGTGATGGTGCCCAATTTGTCGCTCATCCCGTAGGCCTTGACCATACTTTTCGCGATGTCGGTGGCCTTCACCAGATCGTTCTGCGCTCCCGTCGAGGCCTCGCCGAAGGTCAGCTCTTCCGCAATCCGGCCACCCAGCAATACAGCGACTTTGTTCTCGAGTTCGGACTTTGTCATCAAGAATCGGTCTTCCGTCGGAAGCTGGAGCGTGTAGCCAAGCGCCGCCACACCCCGAGGGATAATGGAAATCTTCTGCACCTGATCCATCCCCGGCAACGACATGGCGACGAGGGCATGGCCGGTTTCATGAAAGGCGACCCGTTCCTTTTCCATCTTGTTCAGGACGCGATTCTTCTTTTCCAACCCGGCGATGACTCGCTCGACCGCCTCCTGTAGTTCAGAAATACCGACCTGATCCTTGCCGCGGCGCACCGCCAGCAACGCCGCCTCGTTAATGATATTCGCCAAATCGGCGCCGGAAAATCCCGGAGTCATAGCTGCGATGTTTTCGAGATCGGCATCCGGACCCAAGGCGACCTTCTTCGCATGGACCCGGAGGATCGCCAGGCGGCCGAGTTTGTCCGGACGGTCCACCACCACATGACGATCGAACCGGCCGGCCCGCAGCAACGCAGGATCGAGAATTTCCGGGCGATTGGTCGCCGCCATCAGAATCACGCCGACGCGGGGATCGAATCCGTCCATTTCGACAAGCAGCTGATTGAGCGTCTGCTCTCGCTCCTCGTGGGCCATGGGTCCCGCGCCACGCGCTTTTCCGAGCGCATCCAATTCGTCGATGAAAATGATGCAGGGCGCCTTCAACTTCGCCTGATCGAACAAATCGCGCACACGGGCCGCCCCAACCCCCACGAACATTTCGACGAACTCGGAACCGCTGATGCTGAAAAACGGCACTCCCGCTTCGCCGGCCACCGCGCGGGCGAGCAGTGTTTTCCCAGTTCCAGGCGGGCCGACCAACAGAATCCCCTTGGGAATCTTGCCGCCCAGCTTGGTAAATTTCTCCGGCGTTTTGAGGAACTCGATCACCTCGCGCAGTTCCTCTTTCGCCTCATCGACCCCGGCCACGTCCGCAAACGTCACCTTGATGTCCTTCTCCACATAGATCTTCGCTTTGGATTGCCCCACTTGCATGAAACCGCCCTGGGGTTGCCCCATCCGGCGAAGGATCAGGATCCAGACACCGGCGAACAGGGCCACCGGCACGACCCACGAGAGGAGATCACGCCAAAAGGTGCTTTCGATCACGCCGCCGAACACGACGCCGCGCTCATGAAGCTCACGGACCAGATCAGGATCCTCGACCCGGATCGTCGCGAACAACTGCCCTGTCTTGGAATCTCCTTCTGGTTTGAGCTTTCCGGTCAGCCGCTGGCTGCTCACGGCCACTTCCGCCACTTTACCTTCCGCGACCCAGCTCTTGAACTGGCTGTAGGGGACTTCTTCGACTTGGCTCAGTGCATGAATGAAGTCATGCACCAGAACGACGGCCATGATTGCGAGCAGCACGTACCCTAGGGAAAAGGAAACTTTTTTATCCATCGCTCGCGCGACCTCCTTCCAGTCCCTCGGCCGGCGGTTCGTTAAAACATGAAGTAGGCTCCGAGGCCGATCGATTGGATCTTCTGATCGATAAAGAATTGCCCATAGGGGTTATGGCCATAAAAATACGTCGCCATGATCCGAAAGCGGCGGCGCGAGCCGGTTCGGGACCATTCAAACCCGCCGAGCACATTGGTATCGATGAGCCAGGCGTGTTGATCCATCGACTTGAAATCCGCCGACAGCACAGGTGTGATGATGAGCCGGTCGAGGAAGGGCGCCAAGATTCGCGTACGCATCGACGGAGCTCGCGCTTCGAATCCCCATTGGATGCGTCCGGCATCGAGGGTTGACGGTTCGCGATGCACCAGATACCCGCCTCCTCCATACAGACGGAGCCACCGGTAATCATAGGACAATATGGCATCCACTTCCTCAATACTGAGAGTCACCCGATTGAATCCGGGATTGCTTATTAAGAATTCATCGCCGAGGTGGCTGCTTTGGTGATAGTAGCGGACTCTCGCCGACCAATTCCCCGATCGCCACGAGACCGGGATGCCCACGTTGAAGTCGGTGTTAAGCAGTGAGGCGTTTTTCGTGTCCAGGTTGAACTGCCCGAAGACGCCTGTCAACAAGCCTACTTGCCAGCCGTCGCATCCGGTTCGCTTGGTGTAAAAGCCGAAGTTCTCGCCGATGGCCACCGATCCCAGGTTATAGGACGACCCACCGTTACGTGGATTGACGTGTTGCCAGATAGCGAAGAACTGCGGCTGCTTAGGGTCCGCCATGAGAGGGCGAAAGACATCGTCGGACGGAAAGGCCTCGCTCGTCTCTCCGACATCAGTGCGATCATACCGGCAATCAAGCAACGGCTCCGACTTCTTGTCGTCCGGTTTCGAAGTGTCCGGCTCCTGCGCATACACCGGCCCAGCCAGCAGAAAGACCATGCACCCAATCCCAACCGCCCATCGATTGAAAGGCACCACCCGGCCCATGCTCGTCCCTCCCTCTACCAGCGCCTATTCCCAGCCATGGATCCCCCATGGAAACGCCTCCTTCGATAGCACATTTCAGAGAGAAAATTCACCCACTTCGGTGGAAGTTTCAGCCGGCGGCTGGTCACATTCAACGACACCGCGATCTTTTGGCAGGGTTCCCTCGGTTATTCCACTTCCATTGGCTGATCTCCGGCATGTCTTCGCCGTATTCGGCAATGTACTGTTTGTGCTCGATGCGTTTGTCCCGGATAGCCTGTTTGGCATAGTCGGCCCGGGAGCCGCGGAGGGGAATTCGATCGATGACATCGGCAACCAGATGAAAACGGTCGAGGTCGTTCATCACCGCCATGTCGAACGGCGTCGTGGTCGTGCCCTCTTCCTTATAACCGCGCACATGGAGATTCTTGTGATTGGTCCGCCGGTAGGTCAGCCGGTGAATCAGCCAGGGGTAACCGTGGAAGGCGAAGATGATCGGCTTGTCCGTCGTGAACAGGGCGTCGAACTCTTTGTCGGACAATCCGTTCGGATGTTCGTTGGGGGGTTGCAGCTTCATCAGATCGACCACATTGATCACACGCACCCTCACATCCGGCAGATAGATCTTCATGAGGGACACCGCGGCCAGTGTTTCCATCGTCGGCACATCCCCGCAGCAGGCCATCACCACATCCGGTTCGCTGTTCTTGTCGTTACTGGCCCACTCCCAGATACCGATGCCGGCCGTGCAGTGCTTCACCGCGGCATCTATGTCGAGCCATTGCGGCGCCCGCTGCTTACCGGCCACGATGACGTTCACATGGTTGCGGCTGCGGAGACAATGGTCGGTAACGGACAGCAGCGTATTGGCATCGGGCGGCAGATACACCCGGATCACCTCGGCCTTCTTGTTGACGACGTGATCGATGAAACCGGGATCTTGATGACTGAAGCCATTGTGGTCCTGCCTCCACACATGGGAACTCAGGAGATAATTCAGCGAGGCGATCGGTCTCCGCCAGGGAATGTGACCGCAGACCTTCAGCCACTTGGCATGTTGATTGAACATCGAGTCGATGATGTGAATGAACGCCTCATAGCAGGAGAAGAAACCGTGCCGGCCGGTCAGAAGATACCCTTCCAGCCATCCCTGGCACTGGTGCTCGCTCAGCATCTCCATCACACGGCCGTCCGGTGCCAGGCGATCGTCGTACGGAAGTCGGTCCGCCATCCAGGCGCGGTTGGTGACGTCCAAGACGTCCTGCCAGCGGTTCGAGTTGTTTTCATCGGGGCTGAAGAGACGGAAATTCCGACTCGCCATATTCAGCTTCATCACATCCCGCAGGAGCGTCCCCATGATGCGGGTCGCCTCGGCATCGACGGCACCCGGCTGCTTCACGGCAACGGCGTAGCGGCGGAAATCCGGCAGGCGCAGATCTTTCAAGAGAAGACCGCCGTTCGCATGGGGATTTGCGCTCATGCGCCTGTCTCCCGTGGGCGCCAGCTCGGCGAGCTCGGGCTTGAATCGTCCCGAGGCATCGAACAGCTCCTCCGGCTTATAGCTCTTCATCCACCGTTCAAGGATCTTGACATGGGCCGGCTTGTCCATATCGCCCATCGGGACTTGATGGGATCGCCAGAAATCCTCCGTCTTCTTGCCATCGATCTGCGGTGGGCCGGTCCAACCTTTGGGCGTCCGAAGCACGATCATCGGCCAGCACGGCCGATCCCTCGCGTCGTCCTTCCGCGCCCGGGTCTGGATGCGGCGGATCTCGTCGAGACAGGTGTCAAGCGCGGACGCCATGAGCCGATGCATCGTACGCGGGTCTCGACCCTCGACAAAATAGGGCTTGTACCCGTAGCCGCAAAACAACTGCTCTAGCTCCTCACGGCTGATACGGGCCAAGATCGTCGGGTTTGCGATCTTATAGCCATTCAGATGAAGAATAGGCAGAACCGCCCCGTCGGTGGCCGGGTTGAGAAACTTGTTGGAGTGCCAGCTGGTAGCGAGTGGTCCGGTCTCCGCTTCGCCGTCGCCCACCACACAGGCTGCGATCAAGTCCGGATTGTCGAACACCGCGCCGTAGGCGTGCGAGAGAGAGTAGCCCAATTCACCCCCTTCGTGAATGGAACCCGGCGTCTCCGGCGCCACGTGACTGGGAATGCCTCCGGGGAACGAAAACTGTTTGAACAGCCGTTTCATGCCCTGCTCGTCCTGCGAGACATTCGGATAGACTTCGCTGTAGGTGCCTTCCAGGTAGGCATTGGCGACAATCCCCGGCCCTCCGTGGCCTGGCCCGGTGATATAGATCATGTTGAGATCGTGTTCTTTGATGATCCGGTTCAGATGGACGTAGATGAAATTCAACCCCGGTGTCGTGCCCCAATGGCCGAGCAGGCGCGGCTTGATGTGGGCGCGCGCCAGCGGTTGTTTCAAGAGTGGGTTGTCGTACAGATAGATTTGCCCGACAGAGAGATAATTGGCCGCCCGCCAGTAGGCATCCAGTTTCCTGGCCGCCTCCGGACTCAGAGGATTCGTGATAGATCGACGCCTGCCCATATTTCTCCTCACCTCCCGCTTCAGTCTGTACTCAACAACGCCATGACGGACGCGGCGATCTCACGCTCTTCGTCCGTGTGAATCAGCCGCACGGTCACCCTGCCGCCTTCTCTAGAAATCACGGCGTCGTTCTGCTGATTGCGTACGTGATCGATGGCAACGCCGAGAAATTCCAAACCCTCGCAGATACGCGCGCGAATGGCGGGCGACTGCTCACCGATCCCCGCGCTGAACACCAGGGTATCGACGCCCCCGAGCGCCGCCGCCAATGCGCCGATCCATTTTTTGGCCTGATAACAGAACAGCGCGACGGCGTCAGCCGCTCGCGGATCGCGCTGTTCCTCCTTGAGGAGGTCACGCATATCGGCACTGATCTCCGAGACGCCGAGCAAGCCTGATTCCGTGTTGACCATCTGATGAAACTGATCAGCGCTCATCCCTTCCGTTCGAGCCAGATAGGAGACAAGTCCCGGATCGAGATCTCCCGATCGGCGGCTCATCGGCATGCCGGAAGCCGGGGTAAAGCCCATCGTAGTCTCAACGCTCTTGCCGTCCTTCACGGCGGCCATGCTGGCACCGTTTCCCAAGTGAGCGAGAATGACGCGGCCGCTGGCTTCGCCCTGCCGCCCGATTCGGGCCAGTTCCTTCATGAGAAAGGCATACGACAAGCCATGGAACCCGTATCGCTGAAGTCCCAACCGGTCGTAGCGCCTTGGGATCGGCAGCAGGCGGGCTACGTTCGGCATGCCCTGATGAAAGGCCGTATCGAAACAGGCGACTTGCGGGAGACGGGGATATCGCCGCGCACAGGTCTCGATCAATTCGATCTCAGCCGGAAGATGTTCCGGATCGAACGGACTCAGCCTTTTCAGTTCTTCCATCACAACCGGAGTGACTCGTTGGGGCTCACGATAATCCCTGCCGCCATGCACCACCCGATGTCCGATTGCGCGGAGCGGCGCTTGCGCATACAGGCCATCAACGCAGGCCATGAGCAGGTCGAGGCAGGCCGCATGATCGGGAGCATCGACCGTTCGACGATCGGCGCGGACGGCGCCCTCCTGCATCCAGGTAAGGGTACCCTGTGGCGATCCGATGCGGTCGATCAAGCCGGACAATTTGCGGACAGGACTGTCCCCGGCGCGAAAAAGAGAAAACTTGAGCGTAGACGACCCGCTATTGATCGCCAGAATCGAGCCGCTACCGGAAGCCGCATCAGCGCGCGTCATGACGGTTCTTTCGTCAGCCTTCCAACATGGCCATCGTCCTCATCCAAGGCGGGCATACTCGCCGACAAGTCGATAGGCATTGTGAAGGTATTGAGCCACCATGCGCTGGGTATTGAAGAAACCGCCGTTCAACGCGATCGCATGCCGCATGATCTCGATAAACCGCCCTCGGTTCCGATAGAAACAGGGAAGAATCCTCTCTTCAAGCTTGCGGTACAGTTCCGCCGCATGACAGGCATCCATGCCTGCTTGCGGCTCTGTGCAAGCCTCCACCCGGTCACCGATGGACCAGCCGGTCACGTCTTCCACATGCCCTTCGATCCACCACCCGTCGAGCACACTCAGGCTGGGCACTCCATTGACCGCCGCCTTCATGCCGCTGGTCCCTGAGGCCTCGAGCGGAGGCAGCGGCGTATTGAGCCAGACATCCGCGCCGGCACACACGAGCTTGGCCACGGTCATGTCGTAGTTGGTGAGATACGCCACTGGAATCCTGCCCCGCAAGGCATCGCGAAGTTCATGGATCTTGTGAATCATATCCTTCCCATCCTGGTCGTGCGGATGGGCCTTGCCGCTGAAGACGATTTGGACAGGCCCGGCGAGTTCGGCAATCTTGGCCAGCCGCTCGATGTCGTGAAAGATCAAGGTTCCCCGCTTGTAGGCCGCAGCCCGCCTGGCAAACCCCAGCGTCAGCACGTCCCGATCGAATCCCGCGTTGGTCTCTCGATTCACATGCTCGACCAACACCCGCTTCGCCTCCTGGTGGGCGTTCCAAATCTCTTCGCCGGGAATGCTGATCGCGTAACGAAGCGAGAGCTGATCGCGCCGCCAGTCCGGCAGATGCCGGTCGTAGAGCGACTGAAACGAGGGAGCGGCCCAGGTCACGGCGTGGACGCCGTTGGTAATCGAGTGAATCGGATAGCCGGGGAAGAGGCTGTGCGAAACCTCGCCATGTTTCATGGCCACTCCGTTGACGAATCGTGAACCACGCAGCGCGAGCTGTGTCATGTTCAAACGATGGTCATGACCGCAGGCTTTGAGCCAGCCACAACGCCGGTCGCCGAGCACACGATGGGCAAGGTCGGCAGGGAACTGATCGTGCCCCGCCGGCACCGGCGTGTGGGTCGTAAACACACATTGCTCCCGGACGGCATCGATGAGATCGGCTGAGACTGCCGTTTCGTGGGTGCCGGAAGCCAGCTTCTCCTCCAGCAGAGCGAGCACCAGCAATGCCGCGTGCCCTTCGTTCATATGGAACCGGCGAAGAGTCCCGTAGCCGAGCGCGCGCAGCATGCGGTGCCCTCCGAATCCCAGCACGACCTCCTGGCAAAGCCGGTAGTGGTCATCTCCGCCGTAGAGCCTATCGGTCAATGTCCGGTCCCAGGGCTGATTCTCGGGAAGGTCCGTATCGAGCAGAAACACGGGGACCTCGCCGCCCGATTCGCCACTCACGCGAATCTGCCAGGCTCCGACGTGCACCGTGCGATCTTCGATCTCAACCGTGACACGCTGCTCTACCGGCTTGCAGAAATCATTGATCGACCAGGCGACCGGTTCTTCATGTTGCCAACCATGCTCATCCAGCCGCTGATAAAAATAGCCGCGCCGGTGCAACAGGGTCACCGCCACCATGGGGATCTCCAGGTCGGCGGCAGACCGGATAGTATCCCCCGCTAGCACACCAAGCCCGCCCGCATAAGTCGGCATACCGGGGTCGAGCCCGATTTCCATGGAGAAGTAGGCGACCAAGACGTCGTCTGCCTGATCTGTCATATCGACAGGACCACGTGTTTCATATGTGGCAACTCGTCACGCACCAGCCGCGCAACAGGAAATTCCCCCTCACCATGAATCAGCCGCCATCCGCTTGAATGCCGAAAGCCTGGAGCATAATGACATACCGAGTCAATGGTACCGCCGCCCGCCGCTGAATTCAGGTGATACATCTTGCGCCTCGCAAATTCCTTCCCGAGTGGACAGCCTTTGAGGAACTGCAAGGAGAAAGCCGATAGCTGATAGAGTCGTGGCAGCTACCTAAGGCAGGAAAATTCATACGTTGGAGGGAGGTGACGTGGAAAGCCGAACGTGCCGAGAGGAATCCTGCACCAGAGGTCAGCTGGCACCTGTTGCAGAATGCAACAAAGCAGTACCTTGTGCTCCGCCTACCGCTTCAGGTTGTCACCTAAGGCCCTGATAGGGATCTTCAAAGATCGCGCAGCATTCGAGACAGCGAACCTGACCGGTCCACTTCCCCCGTATCGTCAGGACATCATCAAGGTATCGCGGGTCGCGAGCCGCTCAGGCGGATTTTTTTCAACGCCTCTTCCGTCGATGGCGGGATAGAGTAGCGGGTTGTTCTAAAGTGGACAAGGTCCTTTGAAAAGAGCACATCGAGGGTTCAGTCCAAAGCCACGAGAACCTTCTTTTCAAATCGTGGCAGTTTCACCAAGTAGATCGTCCGCCACAGCCACCAGGCGCCGAATCCACCATCCAGAATCAACACGCGCGGCTTGCCGTTAGACATCGGACCTCAGAAAATATCCTTTTGGCATTTGCCCACTGATCGCAGGGCATGGGCGAGGGGGGATGGTATCCCAACTACCTTGGCACCAGGATGAGTCTGTCGATACACGAAATTATTTCACCAAGGAAGAGGGCGTGCCCGCTCACACCGGCACTCCTTCCGCTTGTGGGCGATGAGCAACCGTTTCCCCATTCCCGATGGCCCTTTCTGCGCTTGGGCGGCCGGGTTGCGGCGGTATTCCGGCCAGACGATAATACAGGAGGGGAATCACGAGCAAGGTAAGCACCGTCGAAGCCCCCACGCCGAACAACAACGACACGGCCAGTCCTTGGAAGATCGGGTCGAGAATGATCACGAAGGCACCCACCATCAGCGCGGCGGCCGTCAGAAGAATGGGCCTCGTGCGGATGGCGCCCGCTTTGATGACTGCGTCCAGCGATGGAACACCCGCCCGCTCTTGCCACTGGATGAAATCCACCAGCAGGATCGAATTTCTGACGATGATGCCGGCGAGCGCGATGAAGCCGATCATCGAGGTGGCGGTGAAGTAGGAGCCAGTCAGCCAATGGCCGGGCAGAATGCCGATGAGCGTGAGCGGAATCGGCGCCATGATGATCAGCGGCGTGAGAAACGACTGGAACTGCCCCACGATCAACAGGTAGATCAGCAGCATCGCGACGGCAAACGCGATGCCCATGTCGCGGAACGTCTCATAGGTGATGTGCCATTCCCCGTCCCATTTCATGGAAATCTTGTCTTCCGACCACGGTTGCGTGGCATAGTACTGCTCGACCCGGTACCCTTCAGCCGGCTGATAGTCTTCCAATTTCTTCCCGACACCGAGCACCCCGTAAACCGGACTCTCCGCCTTTTCCGCGCCCGGCCCTCCCACATCCGCCGTCACGTAGACCACGGGTTTCTGGTTCTTGTGGTAGATCGCCTTATCCTGGACCGTGCGTTCGACCGTGAGTAGTTCGGAGAGTTGGACCATCCCGCCCTTGCTCGTCCGCAACCCGATTTCGCCGATATGTTCGAGGCCGGTGCGCTCCGCCAAGGGCAGGCGCAACACGATGTACACGGGACTCTTCTCTTGAGGAATATGGACGAGGCCGACTTTCGTCCCCTCCACTGCCATGCGCAGCGTGTGGACGATCTCCTCGGACGAAATACCGGCAAGGGCCGCTTTCGCGCGATCAACCGTGAAGACGTACTTCACCTGATCCGCTTCGACAAAGTCGTCGACGTCGACGACGCCCGGCGTGGACTCGAAGAGCGCTCGCACCTCCTTCGCCACAGCGAGCTGCCGCCCATAGTCAGGGCCATACACTTCCGCCACCAGCACCGACTGTACGGGCGGACCCGGCGGCACTTCGACGACCTTCACGTTCGCCCCATATTCGCGAGCGATCTCGTGCACCGCGGGACGAATCCTCTGCGCGATCTCGTGACTCTGGGCTCCCCGTTCCTGCTTGGCGACGAGATTGATCTGAATGTCCGCCTCGTGCGGCAACGACCGCAGAAAGTAATGGCGCACCAGCCCGTTGAAGTTGAAGGGAGAGGCCGTGCCGGCGTAGGCCTGGTAATCCCGCACTTCGGGAACGGTACGGACATAGCGGCTCAGGGCCTTGGCGGCGCGGGCGGTCTCCTCCAGTGTCGTGCCTTCCGGCATGTCGATCACCAGCTGGATCTCGCTCTTGTTGTCGAACGGCAGCATCTTCACGACGACGTGGCGCGTGTAGAACAAGAAGCAGGCTCCAACGAGCAAGAGCGCGACCACACCCAAGAAGGAATAGGCCAGGACCGGCCGAAGTAATAGGGGGGACAGCACCCGGCGATAGAGACGGGCGAGCCGGCCTGTGTCGTCGTCTTCGTGACCGACTCCTTTGACGGCGGCCCCGGGCCGATAACAGGTTCGGCAGAACCACGGAATCACGACAAACGCGACGACCAGAGAAAAAAACATGGCGATGGAGGCATTGATGGGAATCGGCCTCATATAGGGGCCCATCAAGCCGGAGACGAAGGCCATGGGCAGCAGCGCGGCGATGACGGTGAACGTCGCCAGAATCGTCGGGTTGCCGACCTCGTCGACGGCGTAGATCGACGCTTCGTCATGGGGCCTGAGGCGGAGCATCAAATGCCGGTATGTGTTCTCGACGACGACGATCGCGTCGTCCACAAGAATGCCGATTGAAAAGATCAGCGCGAAGAGCGTCACGCGGTTGATCGTGTAGCCGATGAGCATGGACGTAAAGAGGGTCAGGGACAGGGTGAGGGGAATTGCGATGGACACGACCAGCGCCGGACGCGGCCCCAATGCGACGCCGAGAAAGAGGACGACGGCGACCACAGCGATCAGCAGATGCCACAGCAGCTCGTTGGCCTTCTCCTGCGCCGTCTCCCCGTAATCTCGGGTGACGGTCACGCGCACGTCCGCCGGAATCGTCACGCCTTTCATGTCTTCGACCTTGCGGATGACCTCTGCCGCCACCGTGACGGCATTCACGCCGGCCTGCTTGGCAATCGCTACGGTGACGGCGGGCTCTTCTTCCGTAAAGCGTTCCTCGTGAGGCGTATCTCGCAATCCGTCTTGCGCTTCACGCTTCACGAACGACGAGCGACTGGCCGACTGGCCCAAACCGAACCAGACATAGCTCCTGGCCTCGGCTGGCCCGTCGATCACGTCGGCCACCTGCCGCAAATAGACGGGCCGCTGTTCATGGACTCCGACGACGAGATTCTCCAAATCATTGCGCGATCGGATGAAACGGCCGGTCTCCACAAGAAAACTTTGATTGCGGCTGTCGAACCGGCCCGTCGGCAAGGCGCGATTCTCTCCGCGGATGACGGAAGCGGTTTGCAGCGGCGTCAGCCCATAGGCCTTCAGCCTCGCCGAGTCGATCTGTACTTGCAGTTCGCGCGCCCGGCCGCCGACGATGAAGCCGCCTGACGTGCCGGCGACCTTCTTGGCCTCCTCCAATACCTGCTCGGCCAGCTGATGCAATTCGAATTCGCCGTACCGGTCACTCGACAACGTCAGCGTGACGATCGGAACGTCGTTCACGTCCTTTGGCTTCACCAGAAAGGGGTCGGCCCCCGGTGGCAGCAGATCCTGATTCGACATCAGCTTGTCGTAGAGATCGACCAGACTCTGTTCCATCGGCTGGCCGACGTAGAAGCGGACGATGATCAGCGCGCCGCCCGGCCGCGAGATCGAATAAATGTACTCCACGCCCTTGATCTCGGAGATTTTTCGCTCGAACGGCTTGGTCAGTTGCTCTTCGACGACTTTGGCGGAGGCGCCGGGAAAGGGCAGCCAGACGTCGGCCATGGGTACGACGATTTGCGGCTCTTCTTCACGCGGCGTGGCAAGGACCGCGAACAGGCCCAGCAGCAGCGCTCCTAGCATGATGAGCGGCGTCAGCTTGCTCCCGATGAAGAGAGCGGCGATACGGCCGGACAGGCCCGGGCGGTAGTTCGTCATGCGTCAACCGTCATGCGTCGTTCGTATCTCGTGAGCGTATCTCGCTATCCGTCCTGCGCTTCACGATTCACGAGGCCCGCTTCACGGAGTTTTTATCGCCGGCTTCGCGACCGTCTCCACGATTTTGACTGTGGCGCCATCAATGCCGCGAGCCGCATCGAGCAGCACCGACTCGCCGACATTCACACCGGACAGGATTTCAACCTGTTGGTCCAATCGACGTCCGGTCTTGACCCAGCGGAGGCGGGCGATCCGATCGGAGCCGACGGCAAAGACGCTCGTCAGCTCCCCGCGCTCGACGACGGCGGTCTCCGGGACAAGAATCGTTTTGCTCGTGCCCTTGTCCAATTGAAACCGACCGAACATGCCGGTCTTGAGCCCTGGCGCCGGTGGCAGATCCACTTTCACGGTGAAGGTGTGCGTTTGCGGATCACCGGCGGGGAGAATCCGTGCGACGATCCCGGCCAGCGTCCGTCCATCCAGGGCGTCGATCAACACGGGAATCTTGTCTCCGCGTGAGACCGATCTCAAATCACTTTCCGCCACAGTCGCTTCGAGCCGCAGTTGCCGGGGGTTTTCCATTTTCAGCAGGGGTTGCCCCGGCGAGGCCAATTCGCCCGCTTCCACCAATTTCTCGGTAATCACCCCGTCGAACGGCGCCTTGACGACCGTGTAACTCAGCTGCGCCAACACCGCCTTGCGGCTGGCTTCCGCGACCTTGTAGGCGCGGGTCGCATTCTCCATCTCTTGTTTCGAAACCGCGTCCTGGCGATAGAGCGTCTCCATACGGTCGAGTGTTGCCTTCGCGTTCTCGACTTCTGCCGACACCCTCGCCAAGTCGGCCTCCACATCGCGGTTATCCAGTTGAATGAGCGTTTGTCCCCTAACCACCGGGGCCCCTTCTCGAACGAGCAACTGGTCGATCGTTCCTTGGATGCGGCTGGAGAGCACGGCTTGGAAGATGGGCGTGACCTGGCCGGTCACTTCGACACGCACGGGAGCCAGGACGCTCCGGATCTCGATGACTGACGCCTGAATGGTGCTCTGCGGCGCAGCCGACACCGCCGACACGACCGGCTCATCTTTCGCACCGCAGCCGGCCGTTAGCAGCACCGCCGCGATGAGCCATCGTGTCATGATTCCGGTCCCTCCCCGAGGGCTACGGCTGTTTGAACGCGATCCTCGCAACCCTCGCCGGATCGGGACGCGCCCTGTTCCTCATCCCATCGGCCTCGTTTGGCCCCCAACTGCCGCAGCAGGCATTCGGCCGTCGCGAGCAATTCTTCGAGCCGGCGATCGGGTTTTGCGCCATAGTGTGCCCGGTCGAAAATGGGAATCTGCAGACAGACCTCGGCCCGATACCGGCGCTCCGGCGCATACACGACACGGTGCATGGCAGGTTCCGGGTACCGGCAAGGTTTCAGAAGATCCAGTGTTTGAAAAAACACGCGGCAGAGGCGATGGAGTTCTCCGACCAGCTCATGCAACTCGGGATCATCCCCGACCGGCAGATGCCTGGCATCCCGAAAGGCAGCGTACAAGTTGAGTTGAAACCCGATTTGGATGATGCGACCGGATCCATCCGGCACATAGAACGGGTCATGATCGAAACAGACCTTGCGCGCCACAATCATATCCCGCAACGCCTGTTCGCTGGCAAACGCTCCTTCAAGAGAAAGCGGAATCGTCATGGCCGGCCCCTGATCATTGCATTGAAAAAGAGACAGGCACCGGCTTCGCCGGAGTCAGCCCCTTCGAGCCTCTGAGCGATGCGAGAACGAAGCCGGATGGCATTTTCGCCATCCTGCTACTCCTGCACGCCGAGCTTTCGCAAGAGTGCCATCATCGGACACCATCCGGTAAAGGCCGATTGGATGAGGTTCACTGCCACAAAGGCGGCGAAATAGTTCCAGTACGGGTGGACCGTCGCGCCCAGGACGACCGAACCCAGCACGAAGACTCCGGCAATCAGCCGCAGACGTTCATTGAGTCTCATAGAATCCTCCTTTCCTCTCTGCCTGTGTGAGGCACCGCAAGAACAAAGGATTCAGGGCGACGAATATCCGTTTAGCCGGCCTGTTCACGCTTACCGATCCCCATCGCCTGGAGGATTGCCTTCTCGAAGAAGGGTTCGCTGACACCACGCTTCATTTTCATCAGAAAGTATTTTTCAAGGGCAATCTTGGCCAGGTGCACCCATTTCCCCTTTCTGGCCCATGTCACATTGCGCGGGGCCATCTGCGGCAGTGCGACAAAGGCCATCCCGGTATCGCCCATATCAGCCAGGCAGATGGCATTCCACGTTGCCGTTTCTTTCTTTTGATTATTCTCGATGTCCGCTTTGATGTTGTGGACCGAGGCAGACACCATCGACTCGATCATATAGCCGGTCTTGGGTGCGCCGGTCGGGACCGGCGTCTGCTCAACCGGCGGGATCGCCACGCACACTCCGACCGCGTAGATGTTCCGGTACTTGGGATTGGCCTGATACGCGTCGATGTTCACGAAACCTTTGGGATTGCACAGCCCCGGCGTTCCCGCCACGGCATCGACCCCGGCAAAAGGCGGGATGATCATCGAATAGCGGAATGGTACTTCCTGTCCATCCTCAAGAATCATCTTCCCCGGCTCCACTTCCTTAATCGCGCCGTTAGAGATCGGCTTGATCGAATGTTCGGCAAATTCATCCTCCATCAGCCGCCGTGACCGGCCCACTCCTGCCAAGCCCATGTGGCCGATATAGGGTTCCGGCGTCACAAAGTACATGGGGACCTTTTTCCGGAGTTTTTTCCGGCGGAGATCCGCATCGAAGATGAAGGCCATCTCATAAGCCGGACCAAAACACGACGCGCCTTGCGCGGCGCCGACCACGATGGGACCGGGATCTTTGAGAAAGCTTTGATAGGCCCCCCAGGCCTGCTCGGCATGGTCCACGTTGCACACCGATTGTGTGAATCCACTGGGGCCAAGCCCCGGAACCGCGCCGAAGTTTAGCTTGGGCCCTGTGGCGATGATAAGATAGTCGTACGGCACCTCGCCTCTTGCCGTGATCACCCGATTCTGCTCCGGCTCGATCCGATCCGCCCTGGCGTGAACGAACTCGATTCCCTTCTTAGCCAATACAGGGGCCAAATTGAAGCTGATGTCCTTGCGGGTGCGCCAACCGACTGCGACCCAAGGGTTCGATGGCACGAAATGGAACGAGTCCACATTCGAGATCACGGTCACCTTGTGCTTCTGGTCCAACAGTGCACGCGCCTCATACGCGGCGGGCAATCCGCCGATCGATGCGCCGATAATCGCCACTCGTGCCATCGTTCACCTCCTGCATGAAGTGACGAGTGCTGCGTTGAACCGCTTGCTCAGCACTCAACCCTCAGCACTGTCGGTTGTTATCGCCCCCCACGCTCAGGCCGTTCCGCTCTTTCGTGCTGCGGCTTTTCCGGACGCTCCATGCGGATCTGCTCGCGTGTCCGTTCATGCTCGCGATCCCGCGTCCGTTCCTGCTCCTTGAGCCGGTCTTGTTCTTTCAGCTGATCCTTGGTCTGCAATCGGTCCCTGTCTTGGAGTTGTTGCTGCGTCTTCAGCTGATCGCGGTCACGGTCACGATCTTGCGCAGACGCCACGGTGACGAAGCCCGTGGGCATCACCATGGCCGCCGCCACCATGATTGAGACCATCGTTTTCGACTGCATGGAGCACCTCCTTGCACACAAGGCCGGAGCGACATTGCTCTCGGTGGCGAGGGGACTGCGCCCCTCTTTGAACGCTCATGCCATCCGGCCATGACAGAAGCTCTCATTGGATGAGAGTTGCCGCCTCGGAAATGGATTCGCGCTCGCCCCGATTTTCCTTCTCTACGGCTGATTGCTGACCGCTGCGGCTACTCGCTCGATTTGAATCTGTACATGTCGTGACAGGTAGTGCAGCGGGCCGTCATGCTCGATAACCGTTGTAGGATCTGTTGAGCCGTCTCGTCCCGCACGATGGCATCGGCCAGCGCATCCATATCCTTGTGGATCGACATGCCCATCTGTTTAAACGGCAGCGGCAGCTTGGCCATGATGGCCGGCTCCGTGTCCGCGGCCATGTGCATCCCGACCGCCCTGGCGGTTTCTTCCATTTGTTTCGAGTCAGGCTTTGACTCCCCAAGCCCTCTGACGATGCCGTCCACCGCTTTCAAGAGCACACGCATTTCCGCCAGGATCTGATCACGTTCCGCAGCTGCCAGCAGGATTTCCGTACGCCCGTCACTCCCCTCCGCCGTCCATCCCTTGATGAAGAACCATCCCAGAACAGTGATTGTCAGGATCCAGAGAAAAAAGACCGACATACACCAGCGCGATTTCATTTCTGTTGCGATGCCTTTCTATTCATGGTCGAAACCATCCCGTCATCTCTTTGGACAAATAGGCCACCTCTTCGACCAATCTGTCCTTGACAGGTGCAAGGAGAGAACCGCGGGACTGGTTCAAGAAACATATCAATCAGCCTTGGACATTCACTGGTTCCGTCGCGTGATACGAACAACCGATCGACAAAAGTAGCCTTTTTCTACAGCCTGCACCGAGCTTTTGTCGCAGAAGGCGACAGCTGAGTGAGGTCTAATGCCCACCTAACCCATTTCTCATGAAAAGCTAGTAGCGTGACTCTAGTTTGATCATGCCGGTACTATCCTTCATGGTGTCCAGCCGGCAGCTGCGTTTTTCGCTTCAACCATTTATGTAAGGGGAGGGACATGTATGAGAAACAGAAGTAAGGCTCTCATAGCCTGTATGGTGTTCAGTCTCATGGTGATCGGTCCGCTTCATGCTGCAGATCAACCGGGAGAGATTCCTAGTCGTACAGACGAAGCCAAGATGTCGGAGGGTGTGATTGGTATCTCGCTCCACATTGGGGCCTTGCGCGTTGGAGATCCGGCCTCGCTATATGTCGGCCACGTATATCCTGAAGGGCCGGCCCACAAGGCCGGACTGAAGCACGGAGATGAGTTGGTGAGCGTCGACGGCGCATCGGTTTCGGGGAAGACATATGAGGAGGTGGTGAAGATGGTCCGGGGAGAAGCGGGGGCCAACGTGAAGTTAACCGTCAAGCGAGAAGGCATTCCTCAGGAGATCTCCGTGACACGGGTGGCCGGTACCACGCTGACGAAGGGCCGGGCGGGTCACGGCACCTACAAGGATAAGCCGGCACCTTAGACTATCTGAGTGCACATCTTCTCGGCGGCCTGATCAACCAATACGGAGGCCGCCGAGGGTGCACAGCCGTTGGCCAATGGCTGCGATGCTTCCATCTGCCGGAGACCTCCAACTAGACCGAATCATCAACCCCACAAGACTTGGTCAACCGCTTAGGCTTCTTTATGCTGAGGCGCGGTTATGTTATGTTTCCCGAGCATGAAGCCTGTGTTCACGACGACGGCCGGTGCTTTTTATCGGGAGGCGAGACCCACTGCCTTAAGGCAGTCGCAGGAGGGAGGGAGGCGTGTATGAGGCAGACGCTTGGGGTGCTGGGTTTTGCCCTATGTTTGAACATGACGGTACACTCCGTGACGGCGCTGGCGGCCGACGCCGGCAACCAGGACTTTGCCAAAGGGGAGAAGCTGCTGGAGAACAAACAGTATGCGGAAGCGCGCGCGGCGCTGGCAGCCGGCATCATGAAGAGCCCGTCGAATGTGCAGGCCCATTTCAACCTGGCGGAGGCCTGTCGAGGATTAGCAGCCTGGGATTGCGCGGAAGAACATTACGAGACCGCGTTGCATCTCGATGCGAAATCCAGGATCACGGGGACGAGGGAGCCACGGTTAAGCAAAATGAAGGTGTGGCAGTCGCTGGAAGAAGTGACTGCGTGGCGGTTGCTGGAGAAAGCAAAGGGCCTGATCGCCGGTGGGCAGGCTCAGCCCGACAAGATGAAGCAGGCAGAAGAGGCCCTGGACGGCGCCAATGAGCTGGGCCTCAACAATGAGCAACAGGCCGTCTACCAACAGTTACAAGCGAAACTCCCTGGGCGACGTTCGACCACCTCGCCGGATAGTCCCAAGGCAGATGGATTAGCAGGAGCGGCATTGCAGACCGATCCCCGCGATGTACCGATGGCGCTGGTGCCGGCAGGGGAATTCACGATGGGGAGCACCCTGAAAGCGGACGAAAAGCCTGTGCATCGCGTCTACCTTGACGCTTTCTATATGGACAAGTACCACGTGACGGTGGGGCAGTATGCCAAGTATCTGGAGGCGACGGGCATGGAGGCGCCACCGGAATGGGACATTATGAACCAACCCCGACATCAGAAACGGCCGGTGGTCAATATCAGTTGGTCGGATGCGGCCACGTACTGCAAATGGGCTGGCAAGCGTCTGCCGACCGAGGCGGAGTGGGAAAAGGCGGCGCGGGGGACGGATGGCCGCCTCTATCCCTGGGGCAACGAGCCCCCCACCAGGCTCCACGCCAATTTCGGCAAGAAGGAATGGGCGTCTCATAAGGCCTTAGTTCCGGTGGGGATGTTCGAATTGGGCAAGAGTCCCTACGGCATCTACGACATGGCCGGAAATGCCTGGGAATGGGTCAACGACTGGTATGACCATGACTATTACAAGAAGAGCCCGAAGAAGAATCCTCAAGGACCGGCAACGGGTAAGTCTAAAGTCGTGCGGGGCGGGAACTGGCTTTATGTTCAGGAGTTTCTCCGTGCTTCGTTCCGTTTCAATGCCGATCCATCTGGTCGGCAGTTCGGCTACGGGTTCCGCTGCGCAAAGAGCTCATAACCCTTGCCAGATTGATCAATGTCATCGGATGAGTGGTGGGGACGCGCAAGTCTTCAAGCGAGGGCGTTACGCTGACGTCGCGTCGTGACTTCGACACTTGAGACTGACCGGGCTTCTTTCCTACTCGATATTGCAAGGCAAACGATATTGCACGGCGGGTCGTCTGTTCGTCATCTGGGTCCTTGTAGAGACCTGGCAGAGAACGGACACACTTCCTCCTGTGACCCTTCGCGCTGAGATACAAAGAGGCGGACCAGAGGAGTGGCATTCTGGGACAGGCTGGAAATCATACCTGTAGCAACTGTCTACATTCTCTACGGGACAACGGAAATTCGACACACGGAAATCTTCAGGAATTATTGGATACCCCTAAGGATTTGCATCACCACAAGATCCCAAAGCACGGGCATGTGACTTGCCACGTGGTTGATACAAAAATGAGTGCTTTCCGCCAGATCGGTCCCACATTACGCCAGGCCATGAGGCCGTGGAGGAGTGGGCGGTTGGTCCTTCTGTGTTACTCAGGCCGGACTGAAGCCAAACAGCACTCATAAGGAGGAGGGACGTGCTCATGAGGCAGATGCGAGGACTGGCGACCGTGTTGGGTCTCGTTATCGGGGTGGGAATGGCCGTCACCCCTCTAGCAACGCATGCGGCCGGTGCCGGAGAGCAGGAGTTTTCCAAGGGAGAAACTCTCTTGAAGAATAAACAGTATGCGGAGGCGCGCGCGTCGCTGGAAGCCGGTATCCTGAAAGACCCGTCCAATATCCAGGGGCATTTCAACCTGGCGGAGGCCTGTCGTGCCTTAGAAGCCTGGGCCTGCGCGGAGCACCATTACGAGGCTGCCTTGGACCTGGACGCTAAGACGGGGCCGGTGAAATCCTACCTGCCGAAAACCAAAGGGAAGGTGTATCGGCTGCGTGAGGAAATGACGGTCTGGAGGACTCTCAACGAAGCAAAGGGCTTGATTGCCGGAGGGAAGATGAAGCAGGCCGAGGAGGCTCTGGACAACGCCAACGATCTGGGCCTCAATAGCGAGCAACAGTCTCTCTACCGACAGCTGCAGGCGAAACTTCCACGATCACGATCCTCCGCATCGAAGAAACTGACACCTGCCGGAGCCCCGGGAGAAACCGATGCACTCGACATGCAGATGGTGCTGGTACCGGCGGGAAAGTTCACACGAGGAAGCACGCTTGGCGACGACGAAAAGCCCGTCCGGCAGATTTATCTCAATGCGTTCTATATGGACAAATACGAGGTAACGGTCGGGCAGTATGCACGGTACCTGGAGGCAACGGATATGGAGGAGCCTCCGGACTGGGGTACCATGAATCAGTTGCACCATCAGCGACGCCCGGTCGTCAATGTGAGCTGGGAGGATGCCGTCAATTACTGCAAATGGGCCGGCAAGCGCCTGCCGACCGAGGCGGAGTGGGAAAAGGCCGCACGGGGAACGGATGGACGAATCTATCCGTGGGGCAATGAAGCGCCGACTCGGCTCCATGCCAATTATGGAAGAAAGGACTGGGACGACCACCTGGCCTTGGCTCCGGTGGGATCGTTCGAAGCGGGAAAGAGTCCCTATGGGATCTATGACATGGCCGGGAACGCCTGGGAATGGGTGTTTGATTGGTACGGACTTGATTATTACAAGAACGGTCCGGAAAGGAACCCCATCGGACCGGACAAGGGTGAGGAGAAGGTCGTTCGCGGAGGGTCCTGGCTGTACGTGTCCGACTTCCTGCGGTCCGCACATCGATTCAATGCGCAACCGATGAACCGGCACTTCGGCTATGGGTTCCGCTGCGCGAAGACACCGTAGCTGTAGGCTCCGGAGCTTCCGGCTAGAAATCGAACCGAAGGCCGCCCAAAATCAGCAGCGGTTGACCGAGCGTCTTGAGGCTTCCCGTTTGGACGGCAATGTAACGGCGGTCGGTCAGATTCTCGCCGGTGAGGTAGAGTTCCGCCCAGGGGGCGATCCGTCTCCGCAGCGACAGGTCCAGCACGATGAAATCCGCGATCGGTTGACGATTCAGATCATCCGCAAACTGCCGGGAGAGGTAGCGGGCCTGCAGCGTCAGCTGGGCGACCGTCGGCCGGCCAACGGTCAGTGCGGCAGTCACTTGATGCCGAGAGACGTTGGGAATGTGCAGGCCTTCACGTGATGGATCACCGGGAAAACTTGTGACGATCGAATCCGTGAATGAGTATCCGGCCGTGAGGTACGCCAGATCGTCCAACCGGCTCCGCAATTCGATGTCGGCGCCGACCGATCGGCCTTTCCCGATGTTTTGCCTCTGGACGGACGTCGCCCCTTGCGTCACAAAAAGGATCTGATCTTTGATCTCGTCGTAATGCCCGGTGGCGCGGACACCGAGCAAGCCGTCCGGCAGCAGCTCCACCTCGACCTTCATATCGCCTCCGGTCAGCCGCTCCGGTTCCAGGCGGTCGTTGCTCCGAAAGGTAAATCCGGATGCGCTGAAGTCCCGGTACAACTCATTCAGCGTCGGCGCACGGAACGCCTGATAGACCGACGCGCCGATCCGTACCCGGTCATGGACCCGATACGACAGACCGACTTTCGGATTGATGAGGCTGGCGACATTGTCCTGAGACGAAGTGATCAGCCCCGAGGCGGGCACACGGGCGCCGTCAAAACTTTTCCACCAGTCCCATCTCGCGCCAGCCGTGAAGACCAGGGCGTCGAAGGGTTCCGCGATCCACTCGCCGAACGCGCCCATCCCGACTTGCTTGCCCTGCGTCACCACTCGCGTCTGAGACAGCACGCGCAGGTCTTCCGATTGCGCGAGAATTGCGCGGGCGTCGCCGCCGACTACGACCCGCGAGAACGAGAAAAGCGGCGCCGTCCATTGCGCCATGCCGCCGACGTCGTTCGAGGGAATCGTTTGCAGCCGATCCGGTTGGTCGAATCGGCGGACGAACGGCGAGGGCAGGACCGCGCCGACTTCGTTACGGAACGTTTGCCATTGTGCGAAAGCCGTCGCCTCCCAGACCCCTCCGAACCCGTGGTCTCCCTTCAGGCTCAGCGACGCAGTTCCGATCGTGCGGCTGCCTCGGCTGAAGGACGTGCCAAACGAGCGGTCTTCCGTGTAGTAGGCGCCCGAGAGGGATGCGGTGGTGTGCGACGTCAACTCATGCGAGACCCTGCCGGTGAACTGATGGTGCTCCGACCCCACGGGCGTATCCGCCGGACCCCGCTGGTAGGACGGAACGGTGAGAAACCCCGCCGTACCGAAATGGCGATACCCAAGGGTCCATCCGGTTCGATCGTTCCCATACAGCGCGCGAACGGATTGGAGGTGGCTTTCGAACGATCCACCGTTCAGTTCGACGCTCGCGCCGTTCTTTGGCCGGCCGGCTTGCGAGATGAGATGAATGATCCCGCCCATGGCCCAGGAGCCGTAGAGGTTTGACCCGCCTCCGGGAATGATTTCAATCCGTTCGATCCGGTCAGGGACCAGTCCCCAGTTTATCCATCCGCCGAAGCCGTCATTCAACGGTACCCCGTCTAACAGCACCAACGCGCGACGGGTTCCCAATCCGCGGATACCGATGAATTGAGCGGTCGGGTGGTTGTAGCGGCTGCTGAGGAGGCTCGGCTGGACAGCCGGTATATAGCGCAACAGATCGTCGACCTGCGTGCCGTTCTGAAACGGAGTGCGGCGCATGTCCTCTTGCGTCAACACCGTCGCGGCGGCAGAGAGTCGAGTCGGCGCTGTCGGCACTCGAGTCCCCGTCACGACCACGTCGCTCACGACCAGCGCATCCTGCTCGCCGGCGTAAGACATCTGCGCCTCGACAGGATACGACAAGGCAAGGAGCAGGACTGCGATCCCACCGTGCCGAAATCGTCGCGCACCGGAATGGTCCATAACGGGTCTGGCTAGTGCCTCGCCAGCACCGCCGCCGCACCCACCACGACTAACGCAAGGAGAAGGGAGACCCGCGGCAACCAGCGGGCGGTCCGAACGACGACATGCTCCCAGGCTGTACGTGACGCTTCCGGGATACCCACGGCGTGACTGATCCGTGGCCCCAAGACAAGGTCGTGCAAGACCGTGAGCACAAGCAGCACGCCGACCAGTGCAAGTTTCAGTCGGACGATGTGCGGCCATGAGGACGGTAGTGTCAGCGCAATGCCTCGCTGTGACAGCAACAGGGGACCGGTGATGAGCAGCACCCCGATGGCCGCCCATGCGACGACTCGGAATCGCAACGCAGCACATCGAAACAACGCCATGAATTCTGGCGTAGCTTTCCGGCTTCGGACTAAGGGAGCCAGGACCAGAGACAGAAACAGCATGCCTCCGACCCAGACAATGGCGGCCAAGATATGGAATGAGACAAGGAGGTCGTACATCGCTCGCCATCATACCGAATTGATCTTACGGAACAAAATGTCCCTCAGCTGACGGCACCTCTCCAGGCCATTGACTCTTAGCCTGCAAGGTAGGTACAGGAAATCATGCTGCGCCGAGCCCGCAACATCCTTTGTCCGCTCTTGGTCGCCGTGGTGATGGACTCATGCATGGGCTTAGGGCAGAATCCCGTCGCGGCGGCGGCTCCGCCGGAGCCAAACCCTGTCGAGCAAATAGCGGCGCTCGCCCGCCGTTCCCCGATGCTGGCCGTTCCCGAAGGTATTTTTCTCATGGGCACAGCCCGCACGAGTGATGGATCGTTCAGCTTAGCGACGCAATATGACGACACCGAGCAGCCGCAGCGCCGCGTCTGGCTTGATCGATTTCAGATCGACCGTGATGAAGTCAGTCTGGGAGAGTACCTGTCGTGGCTCCAGCGGCAACAACATCCGCTCCCGGATGAAGTGCGGAAACTGATCGATCACATGACGACCGTCCATGCCGTACCGCCGGAAACCCTGGCCCGTTGGCCGGCGCTCTATATTACTTGGGCGGAGGCCTCGGAGTTTTGCCGTGCCCAGGGGAAACGCCTGCCGACGGAAGCCGAGTGGGAAAAGGCCGCGCGTGGAGACACGGGCCACCTCTTTCCTTGGGGGCAGCACCCGCCCACTCCGGAACTGGCGAAGTTCGGACAATATCACGTCCACGAGATTCCCATTGTCGCGCCAGTCGAACGCGGCGAGAAGGGCCGCAGCCCCTATGGCCTCCATCATATGGCGGGAAACGCCGCCGAATGGGTGAACGACTGGTTCGGGATCGATTATTATGCGACGATGCCGGATCGAAACCCGGAAGGGCCCGCCACCGGTCGGTACAAGGTCGTGCGCGGTGGATCCTGGAAGAGTGAGCCGGCTCTGCTGCGGACGGCCACGAGGGGCGGAGCCTCACCAGATCGACGTGCCGCGACGATCGGGGTTCGTTGTGCGCGATCCGCTCAATAGCCGACGGAGATGCACGAGTGACTGTTGTCGTTCGACATACGACGGCGCATCAGCTGACTATGCGTATGAGAATGACGTGGATTGTTCTGTTGCTCGTCCTGGCAATGCAGTGCCCCGTGAACACCGACGTGGCATTTTCCGCCGCACCGGAAAATGACGAGCAAGGCTGGAAACTCTACACCAACGCCCGGTTCGGCTTCTCCGTCCGGTATCCCGACGACTGGCGCCTCGGCAATCCGATGCTGGATGGGGCGGGTGTCACGCTCTCGCCGCCGATCGAGCACAGTCTTGTCGCCCTCTCTGGCCATATGAATATCGTGGCGGGAACGAGCCAGGATGGACGGCAGACACTCGATGAATTCGTCTCGGCCCACCGCCGTATCATGACGGAACTCTACGGCAAGAAATCGATTAAGGTAAAGTGGAGAGCGGATCAGGATCTCTCGCTGGCCGGATTCCCGGCGAAGCACCTGACCTTCACGTATCGGGATGAGAAACAGGGGGAGATCATCGAGCACCACATCATGTCGCTCGGCCGTAACGAAGGGCGCGGGGTGCGCGTGAAAGTGCCGCTCTCGGCGGAAGCCCGCCTGATGCCGGAGGTCATGAAACTGCTAAAGACCTATCAACCCGGGCGGGATCAGAATGCGGTGAGCCCACTGGTCCCGAAACCGTAACAGCACGGGACCATCAATGGTCACGCGTCATTCGTGAACAGAACACCATCCCGACCTGGTGATCGATGAATGACGAGTGACGAATGTCCGGCTCCGACTGCTTCCTGATCACGCCCCGCTATCCTTCATCGCTGCAAGGTGTTTCATCGCTTCCCGCGCGGCGGTTCTGGCTTTGACGGCGGGGTTTAAGCTGACCCCGGGATCGACCTTGTCACCCATCTCCGCCACCCGCTTGCAATGCTTGATGGCGTCCTGCAAGTGCGGCACAGCCGCTTTGCCGTGCTCATCGGCCGGCGGTAAATCCGTGAGAATGGCCTGTGCCTGCTTGGCCACTTCGGCACAATGGTGCACGATGGCTTTTCCATCGCCCATGCCGCCGTGCGCGACCATCTCCTCGGCGTTCTGAACCATCAGACGGCCCTGCTCTTGGATCGCCTTCGGCGATCCCGCAGAGGCAGTTCCGGTCGAAAGGGTGCCGGACATCAGGGCGAACACAATGAGGAGGAGATGCCACATCATTCCCCTGTCACTTCGCGACAAACTGCAAGTCGAGCGTGGCGGTCCCGTTCGACGTGACCGTCACGTCCCGCTCCTGGACACCCAGGACCGGGTGCCAGGCTTTAATGTGATAGGTGCCTGCCGGAAGATCACCGATGGTGAATGAGCCATTGGGCCCTGTCACGGCATAGTAGGGGTTGTCGATGGCATACCCCCAACTTTGCATGTAGGGATGCATCCCGCATTGCATGGTAAACACTTTGCGCCCCTTGACCAACTGCACGATATCGGTCGTCCCGCTCACGTGCAGCGCCGGCCGATGCATGACGATATCGACACCGGATTGATCGTACGCATACCCTTGGATGTCGTGGGACACTGGATCGCGATTAAAGACCGTCACCCGTCGCTTGTCGCTGACCACGGTGACAAACGGCAGAAACTGGCAGAGACTCGCTTCCACTTCAGCGTCGGTGAAGGTGAACGGTTTGCCTTTCTCAATCCCTTCCACGACCACCACCACATCCTTGAGCCCGCCGTCCGAGCCGATCGTGACCTCCTTCAGGAGGCGATGCCCTTTTCCATCCGAGAGGGCCGCGCAATACTCGCGGTCGTAATAGCGGCGCAGCTCGAAGGATTTCGGCTCGGGCACAGTTCCCGTGAACGTGATCTTGCCTTGCAATGTCGCCCCATTGGTCACGGTGCTCGATTCGTAAGCCCAGCTCTCCGTCCAGAGACCGGCCGTTATGATCGTGTGCGCGCATACCGCGAGGCACAACCCCGCCCTTCTTATTGCTCGTTTCATTGCTGCACCTCCTTCAGTCCTTGGCCCTCGTTCGATGTCGGCTGCCTGTTCGCCGGTGGATTGGCCGGGTCCAATCGCCGTGGGAGCTCGAACAAGAACGGGGACTGCTCGGTAAAGATCACCCGACGAAACTCCTCTGACCACTCTCCTTGCTTACTCACTGTCTTCAACGGAAACCGCTGAGCTTTGGTCACCCACCGGTAGTATTGGTGTGTGTCGCCGTCCTCTTTGATGGTCACCTCGAATAGTTCCGTGGGATAGCCGTTCAGCGTCTCTTCGCCCACGAACTCTCGTGAGATTTCCCCTTCCATCACTTCGCTCACCACCAGCCGGTGGTGCTTCGCAATGGGGACTTCCAGGTATTGCCGCCGTTTTGACAGAATAAGCCAGGAGGTCCCGTGGTCCATCCGTACGATGATGATACTGGCGCCTCCCTGCGGCTGGGTGAATTCAAACCGCCAGCGGTCGGCCTTGGCATTGACGTGGGCCGTCACGACGGATCTTCCGCTTTTGACGACCCGCTCGGCGGAAAAATCAAGCGCCACGGCCTCGTGCGTGAGAACCTCGATGAGAATGACCGCTGTCCAGATCAGGAGCCTTAGGTTAAATAGGCGCCGCCGCATTTGGTGTATGGAAGCGTCCTCCCGTATCGACACGGCTTGCTGCAAGACAAGTTCTTCGCCCCTGTCCCCCGAAATGAACTAGGCACAGCTCTTCCTGCGGTAAGCCCGTTGGTGCCGCAGAACCACCACGTAAGGACTGTCTTCGCCAATCGTCACTCACTGGAAGCCCGTCCTCGGGCACTGCCCGCCCTCCACGCTGAAACCTAATAAGGCCTTCCGAGATTTCGTCCCTTGGGCTCCAGTGGAATGGACGTGAGTTCCCGATAGAGGCGGTGGAATGCCTCGGTGTTCAATTCGGGATCCTGCAGTTTAACGAGTGATGCCTGATCGATAGGATATTCCACCGTGTCATCATAATTCGACGACGCAATCGTAATGAATCGGGGAGGAAACAATCGCTCCGGCAGCAGGATGCCGACCCCAAGGTTGTATTTCAGCGCCAACCGGATGGCTTCCCTTGCCTTATCGGCCGGCACATCTCGTCCTACACCGATATTCTGCGGAGGCCGCCCCCGTTTGGCAAACTGAAAATGCACATTGGGCATCCCCGCCTGAGCAAACTCCTCCTTCAGGGCTGCCACCTGATTCCGATATTCATTGGCAAGCACCACCTCAACCCGGCTTACAGCTGAGACCGGCATATTTTCATCAGCCAAACATGATGGAGAAGCCACCACCCCTACCACGCCACAGGCCATGGCACTCAGCAGGCACACGGTCAACAAACGATATGCGAGAGCCATCATCTTAAGTCTTGAGGTAAGGAATGCCGTACAGGAAATGTTGATCGCGATGACGAGGTCTGAAAAGGAACGGCGGTGTCTCTTCTGCAAAGACACCGCCGCCGCAACCGTGACTCTTACTGCCCGCTGAAAGACGTCGGGGACACTACGCCTTGATCCATCAGCTGCTCCGCCGTTTTCGTCGGCGGCACCTGCGGCATTAAGGACCTAATGCGTTGGTCACCGATGGGAAGGACCTTGAAAAGTCCCCACTGACCGGCATTCGCAAAGGCCGGGCGCTGATTCTTCCAGATATAATCACCGACGATCCGATTGGGACCACCGGCTCCTCCGGTCAGATACGCGTTGATCACCTCAGATCCTCCGAATTCCATGGTGCTGACCTGGTCGGCACCCTGCATGTAGGGTTCATGAGGCCACTCATGACCGTCTATAGTGAACAGCTGCACCTGCTCGCTGAACGCGCCCAACACGTGAATAGCCACCGGGTCTCCGACATGGGCCTGCAACAGCGGAGTCGCAGGAACCTCCCCGGCTTTCACGCAGCTGAAGATTTCCGAGACTTCACAGCCCTTTTCCATTCTCCACGCGGTGGGCTCTGACCGGTAATTCACGGCCGTAATTCCCGCCACCTGTTGAATATAGGGCATGAAGCTCACACCGACGATGTTGTCTTCATCTTGGAACATGAGCGAGAAGTCTCGGTAGTTCTTACGATTCTCGTTTCCGGAGATCGTCCGATCCACCACCACATCAGCACGCCAACTGCTTTTCAGCGTGATGTCGTCCCCTGTAACAGGATCGCGATACGTAGACCCCTTCGGTCCGATGATGATCGAGCCGAACAAGCCGTTTCGCGGATTCTCGACGACGTTCCCCCAGTCCTGAATCAGGGCCGCGAGCTCGCCGTATTCCGGGTGAGCATAATACGTATACGTCTTGCTCTGGCCCGGCCCGATCGTCTGATCACCGGGGTTGTTGCCGACATTGGCGCCGAACGACTCTTTCGGATCGAACGCCATCATATCGACGTGGAACCCGGCCCGTTCCTTCGCCATCTCATTCTTGAGGTTGATCTTCACACAATCCCCGACGTTCACGTGTAGAGTCAGAGGGCTCGGCTTCAGGTCGCCGGCCTTGACCTTCCCACGATCTCCATCGAGCACGTACATTTTGCCTTGCTCGTTTCCAAACACCATCTTGCGTTCGAGATCGACTTCCATCACACCAGGCGCGCCATCGTGGTACCGGATCTGCTGGTCAATCGCCGACACGTTGAAAGACTTCACTGGTGCATCAGCCGGACAAACCGACGGAGCGGATTTTTGAATCTGCTCCCGACTCGGCAAGGGCTTCAGATCTCCCTGCAATTCGTCGAAGACTCTAAAGATGCCCCAACTGCCTTCCGCAAAGTGCGAGGCCCGGCCGCTATAGTAGAGATAGTCACCGGCCTGCTTCTGCGGACCGCCTGCGGCGGGAATCGCCGGGTCATACCGTTCACCGATCACCAGATGGACCGTGCTGCGCGGCATCGCGTCTTTCGCGTACCGCTCCATCGGGAACCAGTGCCCGGTCACATGCCACGTATGCACCTCATTGGCCGATCCGACCAATGCACGCACCAGGATGGGATCGCCCAGGTACGCGCGCAACAACGGCGTACCCGGATCACCGTGAATCCCGGACACGAACAACTTCGACGGATCTGGATTGTTCATGAGCCGCACGCTCAGCGGCTCGACCCGCATACTGTAGCCGCTCCCCGTGGTTGCCTCGCCACCGTTCAAGAACCACATCGGCGACTTGTTGATCTTCTCGGGGAATTGATGCGACGGCGGCCCGTCAACAGTGGTCGCCCCGATCTTCGCCTGCGGATTATCCGTGGTAATCAGCTCCGCCGTTCTGGCGTTGCTGTCCATGATGTGCATCATCACTTCACGGAAGCTGCCGCGAATATGCGCGGAGACCGGTTCCAGCGTATGGATGTCCGCAATGGGGCCACTGCGGATTTCCTTGCCGGTCACCGGATCGTGATATGTCGAACGCGGTGGCTCCGTGATGAATGCGGAGAACAAGCCGTGTCCCCAGGTATCGGTGCCGAACACATGGTCATGCCAATACACTGTCCCCAGGTCGGCATCGACGTACCAACGCTCACGGATAAATTCGACACTGGCAATATCATTCTTCTTGTGCGCGTACTTCAACGGCGCATCGAACGTGATGGTCTTACCATTGATCGACTTGATCCGTGCCACCTCAAAAAACTTCGGATCGTCCATAGCCACGCCCAATTCGATATTGACATGGAACTTTGACGGATCCGCAACTGTGATGCTCCGCGCACCGGCCTTTGTATCAGCCGTCAACACCGTGTTGGCCGGCAAGGGCATCCCCTTGTCCGGCTGCGGATCCTTCAACATGGTGAAGGCCCGCAATGACATGTCATAGGAGAACCCGATCGTCGGACCGTCCGATGCGCTCGTATCGAACTGGAAGAAATGAGGGTGGAGATTGATCTTGTTCGACCACCCGGTTCGTGCGTCGTCCGGAATCTCGTTCTTGAAGATGACGTCCACGCAATCATAGACGTTGCCGCGAATGACCAGCGGCACTTGCTTCTTGGGATTCGCCCGAACTTCAGCTTCCTCTTCATGCAACACGTAGATCATGCCGATCGGATCGACCAGCGCGGCCGAATTGGCCGTCGCCGGCTTCAGCGTGATCGGCAGAGTGATAGAGTGTGTGGTGAAGTACTTCCGCGGCGCATTTTCCGGGCACAAGCTCCACGGGCCTTGCTCGCCAGGCCTGGGCGGTTCGGTGCTCTTGGTGCCGTCCTCACGAACGTGGAAAGGCTCCAGCCACGGCGCGCCGCCATGGTTCGGGGCAAACGGCGGCCGCTTGCCGAGATGCGGTCTAAGCCATGGGAACGCCAGCTTGCCGGTTTGCGGATCAAACGTGATAGGCGGGCGCTTCAACGGGGCCGGCGAGACATAGTCCGCCCACTTATGAGGAGTTTCCGGCTCGTTAAGAGCTAGAGTCCCTTCCCACTTCCAATTCACCACCGTGGCATCATTTGCCTGAGCCTGCTTGACTTGATCCTCAGTCTTACCTGGCAAGCCCTGCGGCGGGAGCATGTATTCAACCCAATCCTTGATTGAAACCTTGACCGGATTGGCCTTCCAATCCGTCTTGTCCTTCGTAATTTCCCACTTTTTCCCGCCGTACCAATCCACCGTTGTTCCAACCAACTTATCGGAACTGACAGCTGGCTTAATCTTCCCTTTACGATCGGGCAATTCCACGAGCGCCTTCATCACATCGGTTTGGAACCCGGGCGCTTGCAACGTGTTATACACACGCCAGAACCCCCACATACCAGTCACGTAGTGCTGCGGGATATGACAATGGAATACGAATTCGCCGGCCAATGCCTGCAATCCGCCGGATCCACCTTCTGTGACTTCATCGTAAATTTCGGACGGGCCGATGGACTGAACATCCAGCCGGTCCGAGACATCATTGATCATCGGGAACTTGACAGGACCATTCTTTGACAAGGTTGGATCCAACTTGCTGGTGCCCGGTTGTCTGGCCCAGCGGATCGACCCGCCGTGTAGATGGTGCGAATGGACGATCTCCGATCCGCCGACCATCCGGAACGTTGCCGGATCTCCCAGATAGGAACGGGGAATCGTGGTGGCGGGATCGCCGAACGTATAGGACCCGTACCCCTGCGACTCGTCGGCAAACCCTACCAGATGCTCCTGCATCTCCAACCGCGTGCCGTGCGGCTCACTGCGATAGTTGAGCAGCCGCGCGGCCGGCCTGTAGGTATCGGTATGGGCGTCGCGCTGCGGCAGCATATCGCCCTTGCGATTCAACAGGCGGAATGTTTCGTCACCGGCCTCGTGATAGAAAATGACGAATTCGCGGAAGTCCGAACCGCTCGCCACATCGATCATGGCCTCCCAACCGCTCTTCATCTCCTCCCCGGTGAACGGGCTCAAGAACCGTGACCCGCGAGGTTCAACGACGAACGAGCCCAGCAAGCCCAATGAGTACTGTTCACGCGTGGCATGGCTGTGAAATGCGTGGCCGCCCACCTGCATATCAGGCTGAATATACCATTCGAATTCGCCGGTTTTTCCCGCCGCCACCAATGCATCCGGGTTATTGGCAGTGGCCGGCTTCCCGGTGCGGCCCACCAACATTTGCGACCCGTTGATGATCATGTTCGTCGGCTCACCGTCGATCTGGTTACGGAGGGTGAGCTTCAGGCAATCGCCCTGGTTCGCCCGGATCACCAGCGGCTGAATCAGATCGCCCTGCAAGCCGTTCGATACGGCACCCTCGGCAAACGACGGATCGTCGCTCTCGCGCGCTGTCTTGTTCTTGGCTTCCTCCTCACGCACACCCGCGACGTTCTCGGTAAGCGCATACATGTAGCCCGGATAAAAATCACCGAACCGGTTCACGGTAATCTCGACGTTGATCGCCGTGACATCATAGGTGCGAACGGGCGCGTACGCCGGGCACCGGGCGCCCTGCGATACCCTCACCTTGTCCGGGTCTTCCGCCACCAGGAGCACGCCTTGCTGCATAGCGTGGGCGCTGGCTCCCTGGAACGGCCCCTTCGACTGTACCTGCCGCTCGATCTGTTCGACGGCCTTCGACATCTTGTCCATCAAAACCGGACCGGCCTGCGCATGCACCGGTGTGGCTAGCTCCGCCGTGGCATCCTGCGCCAGATGCGAATCGTGCGACATGATCGCACCGGCCGGCAGCGCGCCAGCCATGATCAATCCGGCCACCAACCCCAAGATTCCCGGCCCCTTTAATGTTGCTGAAACACTCATACACTACTCCTCCTGCTTAGGATTCTGTACTCTGGATCGCCACTGCACGATGTCGCATATAGGGTTAGGGTCTGGTAGGGCCCGATGATCACCGGAGGGTTCTCGAGGAGGTCGGTCCTTTCGTTCCCACTTCCCTACCAGACAGGTCTTGATGCTCAAGATACACAACCGCCATTTACCAAGAGCACCTGTCACAGCAAGTTCTATTCCCCACGTTTGTTTTCAAACTTCATCAACTAATGGCGGGATTTCATGCTGGCATCACGCCTGCAGCCATGCTTATGGGGCAGGCACGCCCCATCGTATATAGCGCATCGCGGAATAACTTGATCTATAGCGGTATTGTTGTGTCCATTTCTTGATGCGGAATGGGGCGACGACGCCCCATTCCATGGGCGGTGAGTCTGATAACACTTTCATGGCAGGACATGTGTAGACCGTATTTCTACATGTACGAGGTTGAATGTGCCTAACCCACATTATTCATGACGGTTCGTGGCGAACCCGCCAAGACGCCGGGCGAGACGGGCACGCGGAGCCCTCAGAGACCGAGGCATCCTTGAAACAGGATGTTGAGGTCGCGAGGGGTGAGCCTGCCCGCCTGGTCGTGAACAAACCACGACCAGGTTTGTCGCAGCGGCGTATCAGCGGTTGCAGTAGAAGCGTTCATGAATAATGTGGGCTAGGGGAGCATCTGGCGCTTCACGTTTTGCCATTCACATCTCACTGGTTCATGCCCCGCTGTCCTTCATCATCATGAGGTGCTTCATCACTTCCCGCGCTGCTGCACGGGCTTTCAAGGCAGGATTGAGGCTGGCGCCGGGATCAACCTTATCTCCCATCTCCGCCACACGGTTGCAACGCTTGATAGCCTCCTGCAGATGGGGCACGGCCTCCTTGCCATGTTCATCGGAAAGGGGCAAGGACTTGAGAATGGCTTGGGCCTGTTTCGACACTTCGGCGCAGTGATGCAGGATGGCTTTCCCATCCCCCATTCCGCCGTGCATCACCATCTCCTCGGCGTCGCGCAGCATCGCCCTACCCTGCTTTTGGATTACCTTTGACGATCCACCGGAGGCGGCTCCGCTCGAGAGGACGCCGAGCAACAGAGCAAACACAATGAGGTGACTGCGCGACATCATTCGCCCTTAGCTGGCTTCGAACAAGAACTCGAGCGCGGCGACGCCATTGGGACCAACGGTCACGTCTCGCTCCTGAGAACCCAACGCGGGATGCCACGCCTTGATGTGGTAAGTCCCGGCCGGCAGATCATCGATGACGAACGATCCATTGGGATCGGTCACGGCGTACGTAATAGGGATTATCGATCGCATACCCCCAATTCTGCGTATAGGGATGCATCCCGCATTGCATGGTAAACACTTTGCGCCCTTTGACCAACTGTACGACATCGGTCGTGCCGCTCACGTGCAGGGCCGGCCGATGGAGGACAATATCGACTCCAGACTGGTTGTAGGCATAGCCCTGAATATCGTGTGACACCGGATCTCGATTAAAGACCGTGATGCGGCGTTTGTCGTTGATCACGGTGACGAACGGCAGGAACTGGCAGAGACTCGCTTCTACCTCGGCATCGGTGACGGTGAACGGCTTGCCTTTCTCAATCCCTTCCACAACGACGCCCACGTCCTTGAGCCCACCGCCCGAGCCGATATTGACTTCTTTCAAGCGGCGATGCCCATTTCCATCTGAGGGAGCCTGCAATACTCACGGTCGCAATAGCGGCGCAGCTCGAAGGATTTCGGCTCGGCACGGTTCCCGTGAACGTGATCTTGCCTTGCAATGTCGCCCCATTGGTCACGGTGCTCGATTTGCTCACCGTTTTCAGGGGAAACCGCTGGGTTTTGGTCACCCACCGGTAGTATTGACGCGTCTCGTCACGGTCTTTCACGGTCACCTCGAACAGTTCCGTGGGGTTCCCGTTCAATGTCTCTTCGCCCACGAATTCCCGCGAGATTTCCCCTTCCATCGCCTCAGTCACCACCAACCGATGGTCGTGTGCGCCCGGCAATTCGAGGTATTGCCGCCGCTTCGACAGGATCGGCCACGAGGCCCCGTGGTCCATCCGTACGATGATGATACTGGCGCCTCCCTGCGGCTGAGTGAATTCAAACCGCCAGCGGTCGTCCTTGGCATTGACATGAGCCGTCACCACGGACTTTCCGCGTTTTACGACCCGCTCGGCTGAAAAACTAACCGCTGCGGCCTCGTGCGTGAGACTCCCCATGAGAATCGCCGCCGGCCAGATCGCGAGCCCCAGGACGAGTATGCGCCGCCACATTGGTGTATGGAAGAGTTCTACCGTATCGGCCCGGCCTGCTATAAGATGAGCCCACAAACGAACGGGGGAACCCGGTTCTCACTCGCCGGATTCCCCCGTCCCGTGCACCCCTGTCGCCGATCGCGCCTAGTCGACCTTCAGCGACACCGGTATGGACTGTGCGGGAAGCTGGTCCTCAGCCCGCTGTGATGCCGGTGCCTGCCCATCGAGCGGCAGGATCGTCCGGCTGTTGCGGTCCAAGACCTTCAACATCCCCCAATGTCCGGCATCAAGATAGCCCGGACGCTGGTTCAGCCAGAGATAGTCGCCCGGTATGCCGTTCGGCCCTCCGGCCCCACCGTGCAACCAGGCGTTGATGACCTCGGACCCTCCGAATTCCATGGTGCTGACGAGATCCGCGCCGCTCATGTAGGGCTCATGTTTCCACTCATGGCCCGACACGCTGAACAGCTGGACCTGCTCGCTGAACGCGCCCAGCACATGGATCACGACCGGATCGCCGACGTGCGCCGCTATGCTCGGCGTCACCGGCTGGTCCCCTGCCTTGACGCAGGCGAACACCTCACTGTACGCGCACCCCTTCTCAGTCCGGTAGTCGGTCGGCTCCGATCGATAGTTGACCGCCGTCACACCGGCCACTTTTTGGATGTACGGCATGAAGCTGGTGCCGATGATATTATCTTCATCCTGGAATAGGAGCGCGAACGAGCGGTAATTCTGCCGCCGCTCATTCCCCGACACCGTCCGATCCACAAAAACATCGGCCTTCCAGGAACTCTTCTGGGCCAGATCTTCGCCTGTCACCGGATCGCGGTATTGCGACCCCTTCGGGCCGATGATGATCGCCCCAAAGAGTCCGTTCCGTGGATTCTCAATCACGTTCCCCCAGTCTTGAATCAAAGCCGAGTTCTCGCCGAACTCCGGATGGGCGTAGAACGTGTAGGTCCGGCTCTGCCCGGACGCAACCGTCTGGTCACCGGGATTGTTGCCGGCATTGATGCCCATGGATTCCTTCGGATCAAAGGCCAGATTGTCCACGTGAAAACCGGCCCGATCCTTGGCCATCTCGTTCTTCAGATTCACCTTGATGCAATCGCCCACGTTGACATGCAGAGTCAGCGGGCTCGGTTCGAGACTGCCGGAGGCGACCTTGGTCTTCTCGCCTTCGAGCACGTACATCTTCCCGACCTCGTTGCCCAACACCATCTTCCGCTCCAGGTCGACCTCCATCACACCGGGCGTGCCCTTGTTGTAGCGGATCGCCTTGTCGATGGCGGATACGTTGAAGCTCTTCACCGGCGCGTCGGCCGGGCACACGGACTTGGCCGACTGCGGAATCGTCTCTCGGCCCGGCAGCGGCTTCAAGGTCGTATCCGCGTTATCCAGAATCCGGAAGATGCCCCAACTGCCTTCCGCAAAGTGAGAGGCGCGACCGCTGTAGTACAGATAATCGCCGGCCATCTTCTGCGGTCCTCCCGCCGCCGGAATCGCCGCGTCGTACCGCTCACCGATCACGACATGCAACGAGCTGCGTGGGATCGAATTCTTGCTGTACCGCTCCATCGGGAACCAGTGGCCACTGATATGCCAGGAATGCACTTCATTGGCCGAGCCTTCAATCAACCTGACCACGATGGGATCACCGAGATAGGCTTTCAACATCGGCGTCTCGGGATCTCCATGAATCCGGCTGCTGAACAGTTGCGACGGATCCGGATTGTTGGCCAGCCGGACCGACAGCGGCTCTACCCGCATGTTGTAGCCGCTTCCCGTCGTCGCTTCGCCGCCGTTCAAGAACTTCATCGGCGACAAATTGAGCTTGGCCGGATAGACCGCAGAGGGCGTGCCATCCACGGAAATGGCGCCGACTTTCGCCTGAGGATTGTCGGTTGAGATCAACTCCGCCGTCCTGGGATTCGAGTCCATGACCTGCGTCACGATCTCACGGAACGGGCCGTTAATATGGGCGGAGACCGCTTCCGTGGTGTGAATATCGGCCACCGGTCCGCTACGCAGCTCTTTCCCGGTCACCGGATCATGATAGGTGGACCGCGGCGGCTCGGCGATGAACGTCGAGAAGAGGCCGTGGCCCCAGCCGTCTAATCCAAACACATGGTCGTGCCAGAACGTGGTGCCGAAATCGGCGTCCACATACCACCGTTCACGGATCCATTCGACCGACACGATCTCGCCCTTCTTATGGGCGTACTTGAGCGGCCGTTCGAACGTGATCGTGTTGCCGTCGATCTTGATGATCCGAGCCGACTCGAACCGGCCCACTTCGTCCATGCCTACGCCCAGTTCCGTCTTGACATGATAGCGCGAGGCATCCTTTACTGTGATGCTGATTGCACCCTTGGCCGCTTCGGCTTCGATCGTCGTATTCATCGGCACGGGCATGCCCTTCCCGGGATGCTCGTCCTTCAGAACCGTAAAGGGCCGCAATGACATCTCGTAGGAGAAGCCGATGATGGGCCCGTCGGACGCCTGTGTATCGAACTGGAACATATGCGGGTGCAGGTTCGTTTTGCTGGAGAACCCTTGCCGCGCATCGTCTTTCAATTCACTCTTGTAGACCACATCGATGCAATCCTGCACGTTGCCGCGGATCACCAGCGGGATCTGCTTGGCATGGTTCTTCCGGACCTCTGCCTCCTCCTCATGCAGCACGTAGAGCAAGCCGTCCGGATCCACAATCGCCGGCGTCTTGGCCGTCGCTTTCTTCAGCGTGATCGGCAGTGTGATCGCGTGGATGTTGAAGAACTTTTGCGGCGCCCCCTCCGGGCAGAGACTCCACGGTCCCTGTTCGCCCGGCCTTGGCGGCTCGGTGGAATTGCTGCCGTCATCGCGGCGATGGATCGGCTCCAACCATGGTGCCCCGCTGTGGCTTGGCGCAAAGGGCACACGCCGGCCCAGATGCGGCCGCAGCCACGGCCAGGAAAGTTTGCCGGTTCGCGGATCGAACAGAATCTCCTGCCGCTTGCCCGGTGTCGTCGATTTGTAATTGACCCATTCGTAGGTTGTTTCGAGTTCGGTCATGGCCTTCGACCCGTCCCAGGCCCAATCATTGACGGTCGCATCGTAAGCCAATGTCTGCTCTTTCTCCGTGTTCTTCTTCCCAGGCTTGCCCTGCGGCGGAAGCATCATCTCCACCCAATCCTTGATGGAGACTTTAGCTGGCTGGGCTTTCCAATCGGTCTGGTCTTTGGTGATCTCATACTTCTTGCCACCGTACCAATCGACCGTCGTCCCCACGAGCTTGTCGCTCGAGGTTCCTGGTTTCATCTTCCCAACACGGTCCGGTAACTCCACCAGCGGCTTCATCACATCCGTCTGGGACCCCGGTGCCTGCAACGTGTTGTACACACGCCAGAACCCCCACATGCCCGTCACGTAATGTTGCGGGATGTGGCAATGAAAGACGAATTCACCGGCCAGTGCCTGGAGGCCGCCCGACCCGCCCTCGATCACCTGATCGTAGACCTCCGTCGGCCCGATGGACTGCACATCCAACCGGTCCGAAGGATCGCTGATCGGGGGGAACTTCACCGGTCCGTTCTTCGACACGGCGAAATCCAGATTGCTGTTGCCCGGCTGGCGCGCCCATCGGATGGACCCGCCGTGGAGATGGTGCGAGTGCACGATTTCCGAACCGCCCGCCATCCGGAATTTGGCCGGATCGCCGAGATAGGACCGAGGAATCGTCGTCGCCGGATCGCCGAACGTATAGGAGCCATAGGCCATGGACTCATCGCCATAGAAGCCCATATGGGCCTGCAGCTCGATCCGCGTGCCGTGGGGTTCGCTGCGATAGTTCAAGAGCCGCGCGCCGGGGCGGTAGGAATCGGTATGGGGATCGCGCTGCGGCAACATCTCGCCCTTTTTATTGAGAATCCGGAAGGCCTCGTCGCCGGCCTCGTGGTAGAAGATGGCGAATTCACGGAAGTCCGCACCGTTCGGATCTTCGATCATGGCTTCCCAGCCGCTCGCCATCGGCTTGCCGTCAAACGGGCTGAGATAGCGTGAGCCGCGGGGCTCCACAACCAGCATTCCGATCAACCCAAGATTGAACTGCTCGCGCGAGGCGTGTGAACGGAAAAACCGCGCACCCTCCTGCGTGTCCGGCTTGATGTACCATTCAAAACTCTGCTCTTTGCCCGCGGGCACCGTGGTCTCAGGATTCGAGGGGGTCGCCGGTTTGCCGGTGGCGCTCACCACCATGGACGATCCGTTGATGACCAGATTCGTCGGCTCGTCGTTGATCTGATTATGGAGGGTCAGCTTGAGGCAATCACCCTGATTGGCACGGATGACGAGCGGTTGAATGACGTCGCCCTGTAACCCGTTTGACACGGCGCCGTAGTCGCCTTCTTTCTCCCGCGCCTCTCTATTCGCATTCTCCTCGCCCCGTGCCTTGTCAACGTTTTCGGTCAGCACGTACATATAGCCGGGGAAAAAATCGAGAAACCGGCTCAGCGTGATTTCCACGTTGATTGCCGAGACGTGATACTCTTTCATCGGCACATTCGCCGGACAGCGAGATCCGCCGCCGACGGCCACCTTGGTCGGATCGTCCGCCACCAGCAACACGCCCTGCTGGAGCATGTGGCTGTCGGCCCCTGAGCTATACCCGCCCTTCTTCCCAACGAATTCTTGCTGCCGCTTGATCTCCTCCATCATGCGATCGTGAAGGATGGGCCCGCCTTCACGATAGATGACTTTTTCCGCCGACGCCTCCCCCATGTGTCCATGGTGGCTATGCTGGTCGGCAGCCAATCCCCTCGACACTGAGCACGGCAGCATCAGACTGGCTGCAAGTCCCAATATCCCAAACCACACCCTGTCCTTTGAAATACCCATACGTTTAGCCTCCTCTCCCAGGCCGGTGGAACGCCCTAATGATGAGAACTAGTAACGAAACCCGTTACTTTCAATCGTTAGTTTTGAGTCCGGTAGAGGGGAGCCGATCATCTCGGAGGAAGCGAGAGGAGGCCAATCCTTCGTTCCCACCTCCCCACCGGACAGTTCAATACGATGGGACACACCGGCCTGTTTCCCACTCCCTATTGTCAGCAAGTCTCGTTCCGACTGTTGAGATTGGGGTGTCACCCGCATTTTCGCGGAGATTGTGCATCGGCCATCGCATCATGCGGCGATGCCATGGGGCGCTTACGCCCCCATGGCATCGAGACAGCCCATAAAGCGCAGCATTCAGAATGGGATTGCGATGGTGCCCAAGAAAGAGGTGAATGGGGAGGTACCGCCCCATTCGGCTGGGGGAAAAACGATCCGAACTTGACTTAGAAAGACCCGCGCAGGCCGTGCTTCTTCACCATGCGTTCGATGGTCTTGCGATCCACGCCAGCTTCACGCGCTGCTCGCCCCATATGCCCATCGTTCCGCTTGAGGAGATCAACCAAGAAACCCCGCTCGAAAGATTCCACTGCCTGCTGCTTGGCTTGTTTGAATGAACTTGATTCCGCCTGCAACGAGTCTCTCTCTGTCAAGGTGAGGAAACGCTCCGGCAGATGCACACTTGTGACGGTGACCCCATCGACCAGGACAGCGGCTCGCTCCATGACATTTTGCAATTCCCTCACATTGCCCGGCCAGGGATACCTCATCAGAAGATCCGCAGCGGACGGATCAATCGTCGGAACCGCGCCGGCCTCAGCTCGAACCCGCTGGGCAAACCGCGTCAGAAAGTCGTTGGCCAACAGAAGAATATCCTCCCCTCGATCTCTGAGAGGGGGAAGGGTCACCGCGATGACGTTGAGCCGATAGTAGAGATCCTCGCGGAAGGCCCCCCGCTTGCATAGCTCCTCAAGATCTTGATTGGAGGCCGCAATGACGCGGACGTTCAACGGGGTGAACCGTGTCCCGCCGACCCGGCGGACATGCCGCTCCTGCAGAACACGAAGGAGTCGAGCTTGTAGACTCGCGGTCATTCCGCTGACTTCATCCAGGAAAATCGTCCCGCCGTCCGCCACCTCAAAGAGACCAGCCTTAGCGGCATGGGCCCCGGTGAAGGCGCCTTTCTCATGGCCGAAGAGCTCGGTTTCCAAGAGGGAATCCTGGAGGGACACACAGTCCACGGGGATAAACGGACGGTCCGATCGAGAACTCGACTCGTGGATCAACCGGGCAATCATTTCTTTTCCCGTCCCGCTTTCGCCGTATACCAGCACATTGGAATCGGTCGGCGCCACTTTATTGACCAGCGCCAACACTTCTCTCATCGCGACACTATTCCCGACGAGCTGGGTCTCCTCGTCCGGCAAACGCGGTGACGATCGTTCCAGCGGCGTGCCGTTGCGCACACCGGCACCGACAGTCGCCGGCATGGACTCAAACGCTCGCCGTGCCACCTGCACCAGCTCATCGCTCGTAAATGGCTTGGCGATGTAATCAAAGGCGCCATACCGCATGGCTGTCACCGCCGTTTCAATGGTTGCATGGGCAGTCATCAGCACCACGAGAACCGTCGGGTCCTTGCGTTTGGCCGCAGCTAAGACTTCGATTCCGTCCAGTTTCGGCATCCGCAGGTCCGTCAGCACAAGACCTGGCCGTTCCCGCTCAATCATGTCGAGTGCCTCGTTGGGATCGGAGGCCACCAGGCAGTCATAGGGCACGCGGCCCAAAATTCGTTGACAATTCTCCAAGGCCTCTCGCTCATCATCCACTATGAGAATTTTGCCTGTGATTCCCATACCGCCTCTTGGTCCGTCGTGGTTTCATGACCGAGCGCCGGGAAGGTAACCACGAACAACGCGCCCATCTCTCCATTTCCATTCTTTGCCTCAATCCGGCCTCGGTGATCCGCAACAATGCCGTAAGCCAGAAACAGTCCCAACCCTGTCCCCTGTCCTGCTGGTTTGGTACTGAAAAATGGGTCGAATACCCGGCCGATGATTTCGTCTGGAATGCCAGGGCCGTTGTCGGACACCGTTAATTCCACTTCGGGTCTTCCATCCATGGGCACAAGTCTCGTGCGAACCGTAACGACACGGTCTGAGTCCCGGGGACTCACCGCATCGATCCCGTTGTTGATCAAATTCAACATGACCGTTTCCAACCGGTCTCGGTCGCCCATCACGGGAGGAAGCGACGGGGCGAGGATGCATTCGAGGCGCACAGAAAGAGCCGATACCCTTTCGCCTGCGATGGCGACGCATGAGCGCACCACAGAATTGATATCGACAGGCTTGAGGGTCGATACCGATCCACGCGAGAACGTCAAGATACTTTTGGTCACCCTGGAGATGCGCTCCGCCTGCGCCTTCACCGCGAGAAGATCACGGCGCACTTCCGCCGGGATCGGCGACCGCGCCGCATCCGCCTCCATACATTCAATACGATTTAAAATGATCCCCAGGGGATTGTTAATCTCGTGCGCGATCCCGCTTGCGACCTTGCCAAGTGTCGCCAGACGTTCGGCTAACTCGAGGCTGCGCATGTGCTTGGTGATTTCCTGCGTCTTCTCCTCCACCCGGCGGGTCAGGTCCTTGTTGAGTTCTTCGAGCTCGGTCCGGGAGGCCTTGAGCCGGTCAGCCATGCGATGCACGGCGACCGCTAATTCCTCAAACTCGTCGCCCGTGTGGATGTTGAGCGGACGCTCATACGTGCCTTGGCTGATCGCCTCGACGCCGCTCCGCAAGATCTGAATGGGACGAGCAATGCGCACCGCTACATATTGCCCGATGGCCCATAGGAGTCCCAGCATGACCAGGCCGATCATGGCCAGATTCCGGAATTGATCTTGAATTGGCGCGTAACTCTCCGCCGGCTGCTGACGCACAAAGACATGCCATGGATTCTCGGGTATCTTGAGCTGGGAAATCGGCGCATACCCGACGACGGTATCCGTGGCGCCATGTCCATCATCTTCGGCAATCCCCCACCCCGGTTCTGACGACACGATCATCGCCATCAGCTGACTCGGAATTCGATGTGCTTTCCTGGGCAAAATGGGACAGACGAGAGGATTTCCTGCGTCATCGAACAGCATCGCGTGGCCGGTTTGCCCGATGTGGATCTGTTTCACCATGGCGAAGAGAATATCGAATCGGTACGAGGCTTTGACCGCTCCAATGACAACACGCTGCCGGTCATCCAGAATTGGTACTGCAATATCGATCGTCTCTTCGGAAGTTCGAAACGACCCCTCATGGGCCGGAATCATTCCGCTGATATGCACCTGGTCGCCGTTACCAGTTTGGACCGCTTTCCACCACGATTCGCCTCCGAAATAGTAGTGCCCAGGATCGGAACTGGCGGCAACCAGAGCCCCATGTTGATCCACAATGAGCAAACCGACGACCTTATCCCCTCCGCGAACCTTTGTTTCTAGCAGAAAGCGGGACAGCTCGGGGTCTATGAGATGCCCTGCGCTTTCCGCACCCTTTTCCCACACTCCCATACGTTCCGAGATAAGGTGTTGGGTTCTATCGAGATCATTTGGATAGGATCGATTGACGGCCTCAACCGGCTGGCGCACGCGCAATGGCGCGGACCCAAGCAGCCTGACACCTTGCACCTCAGCCTGAACCAGCATCGTCACCCGATCCGCCGCCTGGATGGCAACCGCCTGAAGGTTTCCCCCGATTACATCGCGAAGAGACCGCATGCCTGAAACATAGGCCAGGATAAGCCCGATCACGAGCGGGATACATCCCACCAATACGATCGCCAGCACGATTCGTCCACGAATGGTTCGGATTGTCATCGGCGCTCGCCTCGATGAAGTATTCTACGCACCGTGACCGGTAAAACTCCAGACTCACGGCGTAGCACTGCGGCCTTCGCTTGATAATTCACACGATTCAACGGAGAAACATTCAACCGGGAATCCATCGGACGACCCGGTTACCCCCCGCCCAATACAACGTGAAACGTCAGATCGGCATCGACTCGGCGCACTTTGACTGAAACCTCCTGGCCTGGACTTGTATGCTCTATGAGGTAATTTTTCAGCTGCGCTGCATCGAGAATCTCCGTGTCATTGATGGCCAGCAAGATATCAAGTTTTTGAATGCCAGCCGCTTTTGCCGGCTCTGCGACATCCCTTACAGCTACTCGCAACCTCGTTCCCTCTTTCGCAGAAGTCAGATGAACTCCAAGTTTTGAGAAACTTAGCGGTTTCCCAGAGATAGCGGCATTTGCAATGCGTTCGGCAAGAACTCCCGGAATGGCAAAGCTCATACGACTGCAGTAGGCGTGATTTTCCTCTTTGTCGGTTTGAATGACTGCATGCAGAACACCCACTACTTCTCCCTGTGCATTAAATAGTCCGCCACCGGAGTTTCCACTGCATGCTGAAAGGTCAGCTTGGATGAGTCGCGAATCGACGGTTTGCAGAAAGGTGTTGGTATTCCCAAGCCTGCCGAAGGCCATGGTCGGGCCCCACCCAAGCGGATAGCCGACCGTGAAGACCTCCATTCCAGGCAAAACTTCTTTTGAGGCGAATGATGTCCCAGCCATGAGTTTGGCACGATGTGGGTCGGGAACACGATAGACCACGACATCCATGAAGGCACTGTCACCCACAAGATCGGCGGGAAGCTCGTGGAGATCATGCGTGAGTATGCGGATCTGCTTCTGAACAAGCGTACCTGTCTGGAGCTCGTGTTTTTCCGCAGCATGCCTGGCTGTAATCACATAGCCTTCTCGTAGGTGAAATCCGGTTCCCCGAATAACAACCTTGCCAGGCCTCTCCGGCACCCGCTGGTCCTGAGTATCCGCCAGAATTCCCACCGTCACCTGTTTCGCTCGAAGAACTGCATCCTGGCTGAGCGGCGTCGTTTCGGCTCTAAGCTCAAAACTGGGCGTCATCGTCACAACAGTTGCAACGAAGGTGAATAGACCCATACCCCGAGCCCAAGAATAGGCGGGATCACTCATTCGACAATCCTTTCGAAAGGTCCTTCATATTGGACCATGGTGGAATAGAATCAGGAGCCTTTCCCCCTCAACATCGCGTCAGCATACCCCATCTCTCTCGTTCAATTCAGCCCTCATGGTGCACCCCGTCTCTCTTGTAAGACATGGACCCTGAGCTTATAGTCACACTCACGAAGAGCCTTCATGACCAGACTGGACATCGCTTGATGCCGAACAGTTGCACATCGTGTGTACTCCCCCTGTTGTTCCTTCTCATCATGACATGCCCTACCATGGCGGCGTCTGAATCAACACCCACTCCGGAATTGGTCAGCCATTTGACTCGAATCGCTGGGCTGGCCCAATTATCACCGATGGTGGCGATCCCAGCCGGGTCGTTCCTACTCGGTTCCAAGAGAGTCGATGGTGATCCTTATGGAAAGTGGACACAGTTCGATGATACGGAACTTCCTCAACAACAGGTCTGGCTGGATGACTACGAGATCGATCGTGATGAAGTAAGCCTCGGAGAATATCTCTCGTATCTGCAGAGGAAGAAGTTGAATCCTTCGACTGAGCTACAGCAACTCATCTGGCATCTCATTACTATCCATTTCGTTTCAGACCAGACTCTGGCCCGATGGCCTGCGCTCTATGTCACATGGGCAGAAGCCCATGGGCTCTGTGCAGCAAAGCGGGCGAGGCTTCCGACAGAAGCCGAATGGGAAAAGGCTGCACGCGGTTCTGCAGGTAATCTCTACCCATGGGGCGAAGCGGCTCCGACCTCCACCCTCGCGATGTTTGGGCAACATCATGTTCATGAAATCCCTATTCTGGCTGCCGTCGATTCACATGACGAAGGAAAGAGCCCCTATGGACTTCACCATATGGCAGGGAACGTGGCGGAATGGGTACAGGACTGGTTCGGCTTCGACTACTATGCGTATATGCCGGAGCGTAATCCGCCTGGCCCAACCGCAGGGCGCTACAAAGGCGTTCGTGGAGGTTCCTGGAAGAGTAAGCGGGTGATGCTGCGATCGGCGACCAGAGGAGGAGCTGCTCCAGATCAACGTTCGGCAACCATCGGGTTTCGGTGCGCGCGATCATCGACTTCTCCAATCCCGCAGCGATAAGCCTTCTCCTCGGCACCACTCTGCAGAATATCCGCACAAACCTGCCAGCCGCCGGTGAGGACACCTCGCAGCTGCTTATGGTAGAATCGTTCCCGATGCGTCGACTCTGCTGGACGTTCGTGTTTGTATGGATCGGGCTGCTGTTTGGGCAGCAGGCTTCTGCCCTGGAATTTACGGCAGACCAAGTAACCAAAACCGACGGCAAGATCCGCAAGGCGTATATCTACTATCGTGATGCCATGTGGCGGATCGAGCACCATACTATGGGGCCCGTAAACGTCAGCATCGTGCGTAAAGACAAGCAACTTGTTTGGCTGCTCCTTTCAAGAATGAAGCACTTCAAGACCATTCCGTACGACTCCCAGCAGGAGCTCAGCGTCAGCGTGCGGCTGGAGGGGGAAGTTTCACGTGAGGAGATCGGATCGGAAGTACGCGAAGGACATCCCACAGTGCTCTACGAAGTCACGACGAAGCAGGGGGAGCGAGTCGAGGCGTACTACCAATGGGTCGCCACCGATATACATTTTCCCATGAAGCTTGCCAAGAAAGACGGCAGCTGGATTGTCGAATATCAACACGTTAAGATGCGTTCCGTTTCAGACTACCTTTTCAACCTGCCGGTGAATTTCCAGCCACTGGAAACATTCGATACGCCAAAGCAGGAATACGGTGAGCCGGGCTTGTGAGACAGGAAGGAGGATGGATCGTGCTAGTTCAGCGAATCACCTTGGGAATTGCACTGTTTGGACTACTGACCACGGGAGAAGCTTACTCGTTGGATGTCGCCGATGTGGTGCGCCAATGGACTCCTGCAGGGAAGAAGCTTGCAGAGGAACGGATCACGATGCCGGCGCACGACGAAATGATCTTCATTCCCGCTGGCGAGTTTCTGATGGGCAGCGATAAAAAGGTGGATCGGAACGCGTATCAGGCCGAACTCCCGCAACGAACCATTTATCTGGACGCCTACGAAATTGATAAATTTGAAGTGACGACCGTGCAATATCTCAAATACATCCTTGCTCACGATCTGCCACCTCTCATCGATTGGCAATATGACGGCGGAAACTTTCAAGAGACGATGTCCAGCCATCCTGTCATGCACGTATCTTGGGCCGACGCCGACGCCTACTGTCGGTGGGTCGGGAAGCGGCTCCCGACTGAAGCCGAATGGGAAAAAGCCGCGCGAGGGCAGGATGGACGTATCTATCCCTGGGGGAATCAGATAGCGGGTTTGTCGAGGGCAAACTTCGGACGGACCGGCTTGTCAGGTCCCGTCCGGGATCGCCCCGAGCGACTCTTGCTCTATCCGCCGATTATTTCCGTCGACAAATACGACAATGCGCTAAGTCCGTACGGTGTCTTTCAGATGTCCGGTAATGTAGCCGAGTGGGTCGCCGATTGGTACGACCCCAAATACTACGCGACGGCACCCGACCGAAATCCTACGGGACCAGACAAGGGAACCCAGCGGAGCTTCCGCGGAGGCAGCTGGATCGACAGCACCCCAAGCGTACGAACCGCGCAACGCAACGGAACAGACCCAAGCACCAAGATGAATTGGCTCGGTTTCCGCTGCGCACGGGATGTGAATAGTTCACCAGAGGCCAAAAACTAATCAGCCAATTCATCGTCTTGATCACAGCTAAAACGGTCCAGATTATGCCTCGCAACTATGGATTTTCCACGCGACACCCAGATCACTTACGGTTGAGGTGTGGATTCGGAGAGAACCTGCATTGATTACTTCAACGGTGCATTGGATGCACAACGAAATCCTGTTGACTCGTTGCGAACCGTCGGATCGCTCTCGACCCGGGTAAAGATACGGATGGTGGGCGTTTCGTTCTGCCATCCTGCGCCGCGAATCACCTTCTTCACACCAGCTTCTGGACCTTGAGGGTTCTTCTGCGGGCTCTTCTCATAATACTGCGCGTCATACCAATCATTGACCCATTCCCAGACGTTGCCAGCCATATCGTATACCCCAAATGGGCTTTTGCCCGCTTCATAACTCCCGACAGGCATGAGGGTCTTCTCCCCTATCCATC
>JAYWIP010000124.1:0-2008 GCA_039794465.1 Nitrospira sp. | reverse complement strand
CCGCCGCCGTCATGCGGCGGACTTGGCGATTCATTCCTTCGTGGATCGTGAGTTCCAGCCAGGCAGTGGGCACGTGCTTCCGAAACCGGATGGGCACAGGCCGCTCGGGCAACGCTGGTTCCTCAGCCAACAGTCTCACCTCCGCCGGCCTCGTTCGTTTGCCACCGAGCAGCACACCCTTGCAGAGGCGGGCTATGGCATGGTCGTCGGGAATGCGTTCGACTTGTGCCAGATAGACTTTCGGCAGTTTGTGCATAGGATCGGTAATCCGATGCGCAAGCGCCCCCTCCGAGGTCAGGATCATCAGTCCTTCACTGTCCTGATCAAGGCGACCCGCTGCATAGACACCGGGCACGGCGATGTAGTTCGCCAGAGTTGGCCTCCCTCCCGGATCAGTAAAGCACGGCAATACGCCGTAGGGTTTATTGAACGCGATGGCGCGTATGGGCATAATCGTGGTGGGGCTATCGCCGCTCCGTTACGCAATCCCAGGGATGAAGATCCGGCTAACTACCTGAATCACTTGGTGGTTTCCTCCGGCAAGCCGTTCAACGTCAGGTGTCTTACTGCGCCAACCACGGTGGGTTGACAAAACTCCGAGCAGAGCCTATACTGATAATGCTTCTCATAATCGTCGGAAGGAGCAGACCATGTATATGTGCCTCTGCAAGGGAATTACCGAATCGGATGTCCGCGAGGCCGGACGCGCGGGGCTGGTTATGCCCGGCCAGCTGAAGGTCAAATTCGATCTCAAGTGCAACGGTTGTTGCGGGCGCTGCGCCAAGAACATCCACGAATTTGTCGACGTCGCCATTCAGGGAGCCGCGACCTCCTGCCCCACTACGGTAGACCTGTAATCAACCCTCAGCCGCCGCCGATCCCATACAACACGCCAACACAGTGCGCCCCCCTTTGAACAGCATCCACACGCATCTCGTTCTAACCTTGAAAAGCCGTCTCTGCGCGGCAAAGATCTCACTTACCGGGGAGAAGCTCGACGAATAAGTTTGGCAACGTCTGCAACACGTTGGCCCAGAGCTTTAGCATCAGCCAACTCCTTCTTATCGATCCCCGGGCTATCGCCTTCTGTCGTAGCCGACGCTCCAAAGGCTCCACCACCGCTCACCACGATCATCTGGTTGCCCAGCATGGCGGCGAGCATCGTCAGCATCGTGACCTCCTTGCCACTGGAAATCTGCCCACCGGTCGCAAAAGCCGCACCGACTTTGTTCTTCATCTTGAACTCAGGGAACACGCCGAACTTGAATTGCCAATTGTCAAAAAACGTCTTGACCTCCCCCGACATGTTCGACCAATAGACCGGCGATCCAACGATCACGGCATCCGAAGAGAACAGATCCTCCGCGGTAACTTGGCCGACACGTTTGAGCAGCACCGTTGTGCCGGGCACCGACTTCGCTCCCTCGACAACCGCTTCCGCCATCCGCTCCGTATTGCCGGTAAGCGAGTGATAGGTCACAAGTACCTTCACGGGTACGGGCGTTTCCTCCGCCCACGACCTGAAACCGAGGCCACCGATAGTGGTGAAAATAAGAACGACTGTGGTGAGAATACGGCCTGTATTCATGACAGGCGCCATGAATCTGAAGCAATGCAGGATGTCCCTACCGCCGGAATGTCTCTTCTTCCATGTGCTCTTCAACTGATACTTCCGTCAATGTACCCCGGTAGCTGCAGCGGTGACAGCGGATTCGCCACTCTTCGATCCACTTTTCCTGCACATACGACTGACGACAGGTAGGACAGACAAAGACCCCTTTTTTGTAGAGCACCCGGCGCTTTTCCTGCATAGGTTCCCCGCAGCAATCTGATTGGAGAATCGCACAACGCTCGACGGGATTGCAAGGAGTCAGTTTCTTGACTCGGCGGGACCTGCTCGTTACGATGCGCCATGATCATTCCACCTATTCCCATCGGTCGACTGCCATCGGCGTTGCTGACAGGCATTCTGCTTGTCCTCGCAGCATCGCCAGGGACCGCTTCAGAT
>JAYWIP010000123.1:0-5195 GCA_039794465.1 Nitrospira sp. | reverse complement strand
TTCGTAAACCGCAGGTCGCCCGTTCAATCCGGGTCGCCGGCTCCATACCGCACTTCGTGTGACCCGCGCGCTATTATAGGTAGTTTCGGATGTGATGCGCGCGGATGAACCCCACCAGTGTTCTGGTATTCCAGCGCAATTCCTTTCGCATTCCGGCGGCCGCTCCTGTCGGACCGTCCCAGTCAGCTCTATCCTGGGCCTGATTGCCCGAACTACAGGCACGTTGCACCTAAGGATCGGGTGAGTTGTAATCGCGCAACGGCAGCGGAGAATGCGGACTATCGCATGGCGAGAAATCGTCCGTGAGGAGAAGTCGGTGCCGCCGTGGGAGCGTGCGACACCATCGCCTTTACGTGGGCAACAAGCACAGGAGCCGCTTCAGCGTTAACGCATCGGGTTCAGCGAGCTCGACGAATTCGACGCCGAAGACCGCGTTATTTATCCACTTGACCACTGCCCGGGGAACATACACGGGGGCGTGATGATCGGGCCGAATATGAAGTTCCAGGCAGGTACCCTGAGGAGGGGGCTGTTCGCTCGTAATGCGACACCCCCCGAGGGAGAGATCGAGCACGAACCCTTCCTTTATCTCCGTACCGTCACCTGAAAAGAGGCTTTTGTACCGGACAGGATGACGCTCGTAGGTGCGGAGCTCCAATTTAGGTTCCATTTGAGGTTCCATGAACAAGCCTTCCTCGTTGATCCCAGCATACTGTGGGCTAAATTGGTGTCAACGAATTCTTGAAACTTGTCGCTGCACGCGCGTTTTAATCAAAGCTGCCCGGTGGTGAGACCGAAAATATTCGCCAGGTGATGCGGTGCTGGAAGGATTCCTGGGGGTCAGGTTCGTGGGAAAACTGGTTGCGGATAGCTGTGACCGTCGCGTCGCTCTTGCCACGATCGCGAGCTGGTTTGAGCGCGGAACGTGGTTCTCTGACGGTGCCCTCCTGTTCAACGCGACGGGCTTATGTGGGGCCTGCTATAAATTGGCACCACGCTTGCGGGTCGTCACTGAGACCTTGGCGCTTGCTTTGGGACGTTCGTCCTTCTGTTGAGGGCGCGAGACCGTACCGGCATGCAATCCCTGACGCGCGGCTACAGAAATTTGACGGCGAATGTCTTCAATCGACAGTGCCGTTGACGACTGCGTCGGACTTTGAAGTCCCAGCGTCTCCCAGCGGACCTTGGTTCGAAGAACGACCCGCCTCCGTTGATGCGGGGTTTTGGTTCCCCATGCTCTATTCATTCTTGTTCACCTCAAAGGTTCATATACGACAGGGGCGGCCTAAGGCTGCCTCTCAATCACCGCGACTTGTTGAGGGACGAAGGCCCTTTGTGTGCAGCAGTCACGAACCGATCTTCCGGGAAGACTGCTCGGAGCCGGTTGGTGACAGCCAGACGATAGAGTTCAGGTTCGCGACCGACAAGAACTAAGTTCTTGTTGTCGAGCAGAATATTGAGGTGTTGCTCTGAGACGAGCAACCGCGTACTGTCGCCCACATTCACGCGGTATTGCGTTTTCCCGTCAGGGTTTCGATCCGGGCCCGACACGATCTCGGTTAATCCGTCAATCACGCCTTCATAGGCTTCAGACCGATGCCGCACTTTTGTCCCATTCGGGATACGGACCCAAGGCTGCGTCGAGGTATGTCGGTCGTTCTTTGTGACAGTCATGCAGATCCCTCCTAGCGGAACACGATTCGCCATCGTGTGCTCGCGTTGACACAAGGACAAAAGGCCTGCCGATACGCACTACGCAGCAGGGAGCAGGCTGATAGTCAGAACCCCTCACGGTCCGGGCGCCTGAGAAGCGGTCTAAGCGAATGATCGCTTCTCCGAAGGCTGTTGCCGTACCGAGTGGCTGGAAACTGATCAACTCAATCGCGCAGGATCGGGAAGGGGAGGGAAGAGCGCGAGGACCAGAATTTTCGTAGACTCACTATATCATACGGGAGCACGGATTGCGAATAAGAGTGGTGTTCACTGGGATGTATCGCTAAGAATGGTCGGAACACTCGTTGCGTCTTGACAAGAAGCAGACGAATTGCCCGGGGACCTGTCCCATGATCGCTCCTATAAGCCGCACTTCTTCGGCGGTGGCCGGATGTGAGACCACCTTCTCTCACGCGATAGCCCTCCCCGGTGCCTGAAGCCGGGCGGCTCAAATTAGCAGCTCTGTTGGGCACCGGGGCGGCTTGTGACGATTGCTACGCAGCCATGTGATACACCCAACGGTCCGCATCCCTCCTCAGCCATGCGAGGGCCTTTGCCTCTCTGCTCTGTGCCGCCATAGTGAGACCACCAAAAAATGCGGTGGCCAACAGAAGACCAGCAGCAATCAAGTAGCTCATCGGAATCTCAGGCCATGACGCCGGTCCTGTAGAGGTTACGGCGGTGTCTTGAGAGACCGCTGCGATAGCCGGCTGTACGGTGGCCTCTGTAGAAGTTGTATGGCGTACTGAAGCAAATATCAGGCTTGCCAGCTGTTCTTGTTGCATGGCTTGCCCTTGCTCTAATCTTCGCTGCACCTGAACCATCTGGATAAGAGCCCACCCCAGTCGTTCTTGGATCGCACCTGCCTGCAGCCAATCGCGCTGGGCAGCCTCGACGATACGGCGTCCAAGCGTGGTTTGCCAGGTTGAGGCGAAGGCGTCATGCAACTGCTGCCCTCTTGCCTTGATTATGCCGATCATCCTGGTGTTATAGGCTGAATCATATTGATCAGCCGACAGGATACCGTTTCGTATACCGCGTGCGCTGAAGTTGACGATGGCACGCCCCTTGATACCTTCCACGCGCGCCATGTGATTGACCGGGACGCTTTGAGCGTGGCGCAGCACGGATCCCAAATCACTGCCCGAGCCAGACACGAACTCATGGAATGCGAGCGTCGAACGATTCCACTCGGAAACCGATTGAGCCATGGCTTGATTGATCCGGCGCTCGAAGATGGCTTGGTCGAGGAGAGCTTGACCAAAGGCCGGCTGGAGCGCACTCATGCCAGTAGTACTGGTTGCCGGTTGGCCCGACGCAAGAACCTGTGGCTGGACAACTTGATAGGTGCCATTGGCCGCGGCGAATACCAACAGTGCTCCAAACAGAATGGCACAGAGTCCGACACCCACGATGATATCGATGGTGTTGTACCGGTAAGACATACATACCTCCTTGCCATATCGGACGATCGCAGGTGTGCGACATATCACATCGGAATTAGGGTCGTCGGGATTACAAGCCCGACGACATAATTGGGGAGGGACGATCTTGAGAAAAGGGTAGGCTTACCCTCTTCCTTCAATTGGATCTCACATCGACGGAGGATCATACCTCGCACCTCCGAGACAAAGGCGGTTGGAAATACCACAATCACTCTACGTCGCGTAGATAGACCGGTTAAGGGCCTATGTGCTCCGGTAGTGGATCAATGTCACATGGCATGGTCGCATTTACGTCAAACGAAGACTGGTCAATAGTGAACATTTTTCGATTGAGCCCGCATGCCATACAATCAGTTGTGAAATGTGCATGCGGTGATGTGGCTGAAATCAAGCTGTCTCGCGACCTGGATCCTTGACGGCGGCACGCTATTCTAGCCCTGGTTCAGCATCGTCAGCGGACTCGCACTCATCGCACTCAACTTTCGCTGCGTTTCGGTTGTGAATTCATACGGTGGGTAGCAACGTTATATTCGTTAACGCCTGATGAGTTTCCAATCGGCAGCCTGGGCCCCAAACAGCGACATGATTGCCGGATGTGCGCGACTCCCTGTCCGCAGATTAATCGGGAGCACCACGGTGACCTTGTTATGCGAGGGGGGAAGTGCTAGTGTCAATGAAGACTGCACACATCTCTGCTGACTACTAACCGTGCGTCTGAGGAGGTCACCATGAGCGTGACGGAACAGCAGACGCGACGTAATAACAGCAATTTCACACCAACCAGCCGCCTCCAGCCAGCAGACAGTGGGCCGGGTGCCCGAAAGAGTACCGAGAAGGCAAAGGTGCCTCCGGGTAAGACGTGGCTCTGGTTCGTGCTCATCCTGCTCGCCAACTTCTTGCTTGGAAGGCTCCTGATCCCTACTCCGGAAGCGCCGATCACAGTGCCCTATACCCTCTTCAAGCAGGAAGTGGGAAAGAGCAACGTCGCGGCGATCTACAGCCAGGGGGACACCATTACGGGCCGGTTCACGAGATCAATCGTGTATCAGCCGTTGGGCGAAAAGGACCCGGGGCCCAGTGGCGAAGCCAAAATGAAGAGTGAAAAGAACTCGACACCTGGCGGTGGGGCCAAATCGACGGACGAGCGCGGCGGAGGCACCGGCAGCGTGTCCAATACAATCAGTGTATTCACGACAACCGTGCCCTCTTTCGTAGACCCTGGCTTAGAACACTTCCTAATTACGAACGGGGTCGAGATCAGTGCGAAACCGATTCCAGAAGGTGGGAATCCATGGGCGACGATATTGTTTAGCTTCGGCCCGGGTCTGCTCTTCATCGGATTTTATATCTGGCTCTTCCGTCGGGCTGCGCAGCAAGGCGGTGGCATGATGGGCGGAGGACTGATGGGCATGGGGAAGAGTAGAGCTCGCCGCTATGATCAGGAGCAAGCTGTGAAGGTTACCTTCGAGGATGTTGCCGGCATCGACGAAGCTGAAAACGAACTGGTCGAGATCGTGGACTTTCTCAAGGATACGAAGAAGTACACCCGTCTCGGAGGGACGGCTCCGAAAGGCGTGCTGCTGGTGGGTGCACCGGGAACCGGGAAGACGCTTCTCGCAAAGGCTGTGGCAGGAGAGGCGGGGGTGCCCTTCTTCTCGATGAGCGCCGCGGAGTTTGTGGAGATGATCGTAGGAGTGGGCGCGGCGAGGGTGCGGGATCTCTTCAAGGAAGCGCGCGAGCATGCACCCGCGATTGTGTTCATCGACGAACTCGATGCCATCGGACGCGCACGTGGGCATATGGCGATCGGCGGATCCAGCGAGCAGGAGCAAACCTTGAACCAAATCCTGACCGAAATGGACGGGTTCTCGAGTCGGCAAGGCATCATCGTATTGGCGGCTACGAACCAGCCTGACGTACTCGACAAAGCGCTCCTACGCCCCGGACGCTTCGACAGGCGCGTTGTGGTGAATCTTCCGGATAGGACCGGGCGGGAAGCAATCCTCAAAGTCCACACCCGCAACGTGCCGCTCGCGA
>JAYWIP010000122.1:0-7164 GCA_039794465.1 Nitrospira sp. | reverse complement strand
TCGGTGACCAGCGAAGAACTGCAGATCATCGCCGGACTGAGCATTCTGGTTCTCGGCCTCCTTCTGTTGTTCTCAAAGGAGCTGTATTTCATCGCCTTCGATCAAGAAATGGCCGAAGCGTCAGGTGTCCCGGCCCGGGGGATCTTCTTTTTACTGCTGACGCTGGTCGCCCTCACGGTGGTCGTGTCGATGAAGACCGTCGGCGCGATCTTGGTATTCGCCATGATCCTGATTCCGGCTTCGACTGCCTATCAGCTGACCCACAGCCTCAAAACACTCACCCTCTACTCGATGGCAATCGGCATCGCAACGGCCGTAGGCGGCGTGGTCATCTCGGCAGTCTGTGATCTTCCCTCGGGGCCGGCCATCGTCCTCTTGGCCACCGTGCTGTTCTTTTGCGCAGTGTTTCTCTCACCAAAGCGGATGAACCGTTCCTCTCCTGCACACTCACACTAGGCATCTGACAGGCCTCCCATCGGCTGGAGGCTCAGATGAGTTCCGAACGTGTTCCCGCCTCACAACAGAAAACCTGCCGATTGATCCAGACGGTGTATTCCCCTATGATAATTTTATATTTGGACTATTAATGAAGGAGGAGTTTCATGCCATACCGATCCGTACGATCATGTCTGCTGGCACTACTGGTTCTGTGCCTCGTCGGCACTACCTTTTCGACTGTCGCGTCCGCGGAAGAAGGGAAGCCACAGTTCGGCGGCATTGAGGCCGGAAAGTGGGTACTGGGATTTCGAGCCGGGTTTGCGCCGCTGACGCAACAACTTTCGAACAACACCTCAACATCGATCGGACCGCTGGTCAATGTTCAAGGCCTCTACAGCTTCAACACCTGGTTCTTGGCCGGATTGATGGTTGAATGGGAACGGCATGGAGTGAGCAGGGAGCGGCCGGATGTGGATCTCGGACACCAGGATACTGTCTCAGTACTTCCCACCATTGAGCTGCGCCCGGTTCGATTAGGCCAGATCACCCCGTATGTGAATATGAGCTTCGGCGTGAACGTCAACAGCTTCGGGGAAGATAGAGCCCTTCGCATCGCCCCCAGTAACACCTTTGCGTGGCGGTTAGGCTGGGGAGCCGATTACAGGCTCAACGAACGGGTGGCCCTCAACGCAGAATGGGCCTACAAGAGAAACGACGGCCACGCTCACACCAACGCCGGCCGCATCGATGACTGGAACGCATCTTCGTTCGGATTTCTCTTCGGTGCGAAGGTGTTTTTCTAGGTTTCTGGGTGCGTGCCTCACCTGTGTCATCCATGGGTGAGGCAGGCCTGAGCAGAATCGGTCATTCTGTGCGGGCTTGCTTGCTCCGGCTCCAGACCATGCCGGTCTGTTCCTTTGAGCTGAACCCCAGCTTTTCGTAAAACCCTGGGCGTCTGGTGCACAGCCAGAAGAGCTCGACTTTCTTGAGCTGGGGATGGTTCAGAATGCGTTGAACGAGTTCCGTCCCGATGCCTTGTTTTTGATACGCCCGATCAACGATCACGTCCCAGATCGTGGCGCGATACACGAAATCCGTGATCACACGACCAAACCCAACCAGGCGATCGCCGTCCCAGGCACAGAGCACCACGTCACTATGGCGCAGCATCTCCGCGGCATCGTCCACCGTTCGATTCTTGGCCCAGGGAGCCTGATGAAAGAGCCGAAGAAGGTGAGACGCATCAAGATTGGTCGTTTCGGAAAAGGTCACGGCGGACTTGAGCGTGGGAGGCATCTTGTACTAGATTATTATTCGTTCACAGAGAAACTCTGGGCGGAGTGTACGAGGAAAATCATGTCAACACAAGTCCGTAGTTGCCCCAAATGCTTCCAGCTCATGTGGCTGAAACCCGACCAGTATGAATCAGTGGACGCAACCACGGTTCGCACCCAATGCCCTCACTGTGGTTCCACCGTCCGTTTTGGCTTGGTCACGGAGGGTCCGAATGCCACCGGACCGAAGATGGGGCACTGATCACAGCGAGTCGTGATGCCTCGATTAGAGACCTTGCCCCGATCCGTCTAGTTCAGGCTTGTTGCCCGGCAGAATCTTGTGCAGCACCGTGCGGTATTCCCCGATCCGTTTCTCATCGATTCTTCCAACCTCGATTTCCCTGTCCAGGCTCATCCGTTCCAATTGATCGAGCAGAGCCAGGAGGGGTTGAACCGCTCCCAGCAATCGGCCCGCCTCAAAGGCTTCGAGGGATTCGATCAGCGCTTCATTCAGATTCTTATACCGGGTTCCGGCGCTCTGTGCCCGGATACGGGACACACACTCTTCGTACGCATCGATGGCTTCAAGCGCAGGCTTGACACCGGTCGGCACAACCGACAGATGGACAACGGGGGGCAGTGTGGCGGCATATTGTTTCAACTGAGAGACCACAGCTCCGATCACGTCGAGAATATCTGCTGTCTGCATAGAAACCGTCTTGGGACTGCGTCAGAGAGTTCTTGACTCGGACCCGCCATGGGTCAAGGCTTCAAACGTCCGGGAGACCATCTCCATGTCGAAGGGAAGCGGCATGGTAAATTCCTGCGCCTCACTTGTGATGGGATGCTGAAAGCCCAACGTTCGGGCGTGAAGCATCACTCGTGGAATCTCGATCGTCTCGATGGCGCACACTTTTCGGCCTCCGTAGGTCTGATCACCAAGTATGGGATGCCCCAGTGACGTGAGATGCACTCTCAACTGGTGCGTGCGCCCGGTGCGCGGATAGAGGAGGACGTGGGCCGCCAATTTGCCGTATCGCCGATCGACGTGATACTCCGTCACGGACTCCTTGGGTCGAGACGTTCTGGCCGAGAACTTTTTGCGCTCTTTCGAATCCCGTCCGATCGCCAATTCGATGACACCCCGGCCTTTCTTTGGCACGCCGAAGACCAAGGCCTCATACACACGAGTAATCGTATGGTGTTTGAATTGCGCCGCCAAATGACGATGTGTCTGGTCTGTCTTGGCAATGACCATGACGCCGGACGTGTCCTTATCCAGGCGGTGCACCAGACCGGGGCGTTCCTTTCCCCCGACCGTCGAGACTGTTCCCCCCGAGGTTTGGAAGTGGTGAAGCAAGGCATTGACCAGCGTGCCGGTCCAATTGCCCGGCGCCGGATGCACGACAATTCCCGCCGGCTTGTTCAAGACCAAGAGGTGGTCATCCTCGAACAGCACCTCGAGCGGGATGGCCTCTCCCTTTAGGGCAAGCGGCTCCGGCTTCGGCACATCCATCGTAATTTTGTCACCGGGCCTGATTTTCTGACTGGGCTTCACGATGGCATCGTTGAGACGGATACGGCCCAGCTCGATCAGCCGCTGGAGTGCAGACCGCGACATTTCCCGTTCACGGTTGACGAGAAAGACATCCAGCCGTTTCGGCTGTTCACCTGCCGTGATGAGAAATTCCGTGATCATATGTGGCCCAAACTACTAAAGGGGTTCAGGCAAATGCAATCGCAAATAGCCGGCGGTTTGCCTCCTGCAGGATAGAGGGTTATGCTACCGGTCACAGCTCGTCCAATCTCATACAGGATGGCATTGTCATGAGCCGCAGGCTCCCTGCTCCAGTGACTATCGGTGAACTATTCCCTTGTGGTATGTGCCACGAATGTGTTTGTGGTGACCACCCCCATTACACAAGAACCGAACCATGAAATTCTCACAATATGACCCGGGCGAGTTTTACGACGAACTGTATGAGGGAAAAGGCCAACCACGCCCCGGAAGCACCCTTTTGCTGAGGAAGCTTGCCTCACTACCTGAAGGGGAGCTCAAAAACCGGCAGCAGGCAGCGGAGCGGGTGATCCTCAATATGGGGATGACGTTTGGCGTCTATGGAAGTGACGACGGACATGAGCAGATCTTCCCTTTCGATATCGTGCCGAGGATTGTCCCGGCATCGGATTGGGACCATATCGATTCCGGGCTTCGACAGCGCATGCGTGCGTTAAATCTGTTTATCGACGATGTGTACCACGATCAAAAGATCCTCAAGGACGGGGTGATCCCCGGCGAACTGATTTATTCCGGCAAAGGTTTCTTGCAGCCCTGCATGGGTCTCAACCCGCCACGACATATCTGGTGCCATATTGCCGGGATCGATCTGGTCCGAATCAGCGATGGACAGTATTATGTCCTTGAAGACAACACCCGTTGCCCGTCCGGAGTGGCCTATGTATTGGAGGCCAGACAGGTCATGAAACGCACGTTTCCCGAGCTGTTCGACGCCTATCGCGTGCGCCCTGTTGATGGGTATCCGAGCCAACTTTTGGACACCCTTCGGTCCCTTTCGGACCTTCCCGATCCGACTGTTGTGATCCTCACACCGGGCATTTTCAATTCTGCCTATTACGAACATTCCCTGCTCGCCCAAAAGATGGGAGTGGAACTGGTCGAAGCCTCCGATCTCGGAGTTATGGATGGCTACGTCCACATGCGTACCACCAAAGGATCTCAGCGCGTGGATGTCATCTACCGACGAATTAATGACGACTACTTGGACCCACTGGCGTTTCGTCGTGATTCCGCGCTCGGAGTCCCCGGCCTGATGGACTCCTACAAGAGAGGCAGGGTAGCGCTCGCCAATGCACCCGGCACGGGCGTGTCGGACGACAAAGCCATCTATGCTTACATCCCGAAGATCATCAATTATTACCTGGCGGAGGAACCGATCCTCCCGAACGTCCCCACCTATGTCTGTTCGGATAGACGGGATCGGACCTATGTCCTGGATCATTTGGATCAGCTGGTCGTGAAGGCTACCAACGAAGCCGGGGGATATGGAATGATGATCGGTCCTCACGCCTCGAAGGAGGAGCGTGAAGACTGTGCGCGTCGCATCGAGGCAGACCCGCGCAACTACATTGCCCAGCCAACCCTTGCGCTTTCGCGCGTGCCTACCCTGGTGGAGGATCATCTGGAAGGACGTCACGTTGACCTGCGGCCATACGTCTTGTATGGCCGCGATCTGCACGTCTTGCCGGGAGGCATGACGCGTGTCGCGTTGCGGAAAGGATCTCTTGTGGTGAATTCCTCTCAAGGCGGGGGCAACAAAGACACCTGGGTTCTTTCATGAGCACCTCCTTCACGGGCGAGCCGGATACCAGCCATAGTCCTATCGCCGGTAAACAGGCAGGGCCTGGCCAACGATGCTGAGCCGAGTCGCCAGCTCCATCTATTGGTTGAACCGCTACATCGAGCGGGCGGAAAACTATGCCAGATTCATCGAGGTGAACTTGAACCTCAGCCTCGATCTTCCCAGGGGCACGACCGAACAGTGGGAACCGTTGGTGGCCACGACGGGAGATCAGGAAAGTTTTACCGGTCGCTATGGAAAGGCGACGAAAGAAACCGTGATCCACTTTCTCGTGGCCGATGCCGCCAATCCCAATTCGATTCTGTCCTGCCTGCTGGCGGCACGTGAAAACGCGCGGTCGGTCCGAGAGGTAATTTCAACCGATATGTGGGAGCAGGTGAACCGCTTTTACCTCATGGTGAAAGGCGCCGTCTCGAAAGGCTTGTCCAGCCAGAATCTCCACCCGTTTTTGGCGGATGTGAAAGCGAACTCCCATCTTTTTCTGGGCGTTACCGATGCCACCATGTCGCACGGGGAAGGCTGGCATTTTGCCAGACTCGGTCGTCTACTGGAGCGAGCCGACAAGACCTCCCGCATTCTCGACGTCAAATACTTCATGTTGCTCCCGACCGTCGACGAAGTCGGCACGCCCTTCGATATCATCCAGTGGTCCGCGTTGTTGAAATCCGCCAGCGCCCTCGAGATGTACTACAAGCGGGTTGGCCGCATCTCCCCGGACGATGTGGCGGCGTTCCTGATTCTCGACTCCACCTTTCCACGAGCTATCCGGTACTGTCTCATCAAGAGCGAAGACTCCTTGCACGCCATCTCCGGATCTGAGCACGGGTCTTATCAGAACCCGGCCGAGAAGCGGCTGGGACGATTGCGCGCCGAGTTGGACTTTGCCGATCTTGAGGATTGCGTGACCAGCGGATTGCATGAATTCCTGGATCAGTTTCAAGCGCAGGTCAATCGGGTGGGAGACGCCATTTCTGAAACGTTTTTCACTCCTCGTCCAATTCACAGCACAGTCACAGGAGCGGAGGCACAATGACCTTTTGCCTGGGCATGAAAGTCGAAGACGGCTTGATCGGCATTGCCGACACACGGGTCACCACAGGAGCCGAGTGCATTACGGCCAGGAAAGTCTCGATTCATCAGCATGGCCGCCACTCGATGTTTCTCATGACATCGGGTTTGCGCTCCGTCCGGGACAAAGCCGTCACCTACTTCGATGAAGCGATCAATGAAGGCGATCAGACCTTCGACAAGCTGTTCAAGGCCGTCAATGTGTTGGCTGCGCAGATTCGTCGCGTGGCGGAGGAAGACAGGGACGCCCTCAGTAAGGCCGGCCTCACATTCAACCTGCATGCTTTGGTCGGTGGGCAACTTGAAAACGACCCGGAGCACAAGCTGTTTCTTATTTACCCTCAAGGGAATTGGGTAGAGGTCAGCGAGGGGACTCCCTACTGCATCATCGGTGAGACCGGCTATGGGAAACCACTGCTTGATCGTGTATTGCGATATGACTCCACTATGGACTTGGCTATGAAGGTAGGCTTTCTCGCCTTTGACGCCACCCGCACGAGCTCGACCAGCGTCGAGTATCCTCTCGATGTTGTGCTGTATCGCCACGATACTTTCGATATTATCCAGCACCGCTTTTCCAAGGAAGATCTCGCAGAAATTTCATCATGGTGGCAGTCCCGCATCTATGATTCAGTAGAAAAGCTCCCGTCGATGTGGATTGACCGTCTGCTTGAATTGCTTCCTCGTAACACCAGAACATCGTCCACAAACTCTTCTGATACAATTTTGTGAGCTGGTGTAAGAGCACACCGACCAGAGCTGCTCTTTCACATGTAGACCAAACTGCATGTTGACGATTGGACAATCCGGTGTACTGAAGAGTAAGCTTCTACATTGTATGACGGTACCGATGTGTCTTCTCATGCGAACGAGGGAACGGAACCATGTCTTTGGTACCTTCCCACGATTACTCAATCCTGCAGGAAGCCTTCCGTAATACCTGCCTAGCTTGCGCTCGTGTTATTCCTCAAAGTAATCCGCCGACGGCCTTTGCCCGCCAGCTG
>JAYWIP010000121.1:0-3920 GCA_039794465.1 Nitrospira sp. | reverse complement strand
GCGTCGCTGCGAGACAATGCCTTTGGGTGTGACTTTGAACCCCAAGCGTTTCGGCAAGAAGAGATCGAACATCGACCGGAACAAGGGAAAGGCCACGGTTGTCTCATAGGTTGATGACCAGAGTAACCGGGGCCAACCCGGCACTAGGGTCGAGGACAGCAGCGGAAGGATGACCATGAACGGCAGGACATGCGCGACGAGGACAGACACGTCAGAAAAGATCGGATGGAGATGGAAGAGGAGAAAATACAGAGGTGTGGCCCAAAAGATGACGCGCGCCAACGGAAAGAAGAAGTAATAGAGCGAGGCAAAATAGCCGAGTCTATGCCGAAGTGGTAGTCCTCTGCACAAGAGAGGATTATCCTTGAAGAAGATCTGCAGGCATCCCAACATCCACCGCCGTCGCTGCACGATGTAAGAGGAAAGGTTCTCCGCGGTCAGGCCAACGGCCAGGTCTTTATCGACAAACGCGGATTTCCATCCTTTGGCATGGAGGTGCTGGCTGGTATGGATATCTTCCGTAATGCTCAAGAGGTTGAACCCGTTCACCTCTCGAATGGCGGCCCGTCTGAACACCGCCCCGCTGCCGACAAAAAAAGCGCCGCCCCATCGGTCTCTGCCTCCTTGAATGGCATGATTGAACAGGTCTTGTTCATTAGGAACACGGGCACCGGTGCCGAGTGCGCGCTGGAAGATATCCTGGTTGTAAAAATGGTGCGGGGTTTGGACGAAGCCTATCCGGGGATCGGCAAAAAACGGGACGGTTTCCTGTAAGAAGGTCGTGACCGGGATGTGATCGGTATCGAACACCACCACTAATTCGCCGTTGGTTTTCGCCAAGGCGTTGTTCAGATTCCCTGCCTTCGCGTGACGCTTCGGCCCCTGAATATATGTGGCCCCATAGTGTTCGGCCAATGTTTGCACATCTCTGCGATGGCTGTCGTCCAATACGTAGATTTGCTTGTTGCTGTAGTCGATGGCTTGTACGCCAATCAAGGTTTTTTCCAGGATATCGCACGATTCAGAATAAATCGGGATGAGCACATCGACGGAAGGCTGAAACCCGGCCGGTGTCGTCCTGACGGAAGCGGGCATGGCGCGACGAGCCATTCCCACCTGAACCACCAACAAGACGACCGTGGAACACGCATAGAATTCTGCAGCCCAGAGGCACAGGCTGATAAAGGGTCCCCCTGGTTCAATCCAATTGATGGTTTCGTTGAAGCGCCAGGTAAGATACTGCACGCAGAGGCCAAATCCGCAGACCAGAAAGGCCAGCTTCAGTACCCAATGCCACCGGGCAATCAGAGAGAGTGTCAAGGTGACGGCACAGAGTTCCCAAGGGAAATGGGCGGCAAACCCGATGAAGTCGAAGGGCCGCAGGAAGGCAAAATATTCGTCATATCGGCGGGCCTGTTGCAGTTCGGTCGCTCGGGCGAACCAGAGCCAGTTGTGGAGATAGTAGGGGGTCTGTTTCCCAGCCAGCGCGTTGGCATGCAGGAGCGGAAGTTTGATCTCCGCCAAACGGCGTGCGAGTTCCGAATGGTCCACCGTAGCCAATGCATGCACGGTGGCATAGAGAGGAAGCCCTTCGAGTGACGAGCGTGGTTCTCCCGTCAGGGTATACCGGTCGAGAAACATGCCGCGTGTCCGCCACTCCGACCAGAAGAAATTGAGCATCTTCCGGCGGAGATCCGCTTCCGATCGGCTGAACCATTGGGCATCCAATGCCACGCGCCAGAAGAGAGGGAAGGCGTCATAGCCGAAGGTTGCCGTCTCGCCCGAATGCGGATGTTTCAACAGAAACTCTCCGCGATCACGTTCGAAGTACACGACCTCCGGGGGAAGAACGGAGCGCTGTTCGTCATAGAGCCAGTGCAGGAGGGCATAGGAGCTCTCGATCACCTTCCGCCAGTCGTGTTGCCTATCGATCGAGGAGAAGACCTCGTAGGCGTAGGGCGCAAGATACGCGACATGAATTGTGGGATAGTCTTCGTGGACCGACCAGTTTCCGGCCGTCACATAGGAGCCTGATGGCAGATGGAGTAGTTCCAGATCCCAAATGGAATACAGGATTGCAAGCGCTTCGCGCTCGTATTCCGCATTGTCAAACCGCCGTGCTGCCAGCACCAGAGCTAATGCAATATCGGTATCGGCGTCGGTGGCGGTGTGCAGCGACAACACCTTGCCGTTCCATTTCCAGGCAAAGAGCTTGTCGTTTCTGACTTGCAGGTGCCGTTGTGTCCAACGCCACACGGATTCGAAGGTGCTGCGATCGTTCGACCAGACCGCCCGCAACATCGCATATCCTTGTCCCTCCGACGTCGTCACACCCTGCTCATCGAGGCTGATCACCCTTCCGTCGCGGATATAGGTTTGGCGGTAGAAACTCCACAAGGCCGAAAGGTCATCCAGTTGCCGAATCAGGCGGTCGCTGGATTCGCTGAAAGATCTTGCATCAGCCGGCGTGCCGACGAGAACAAGCAGGCAGAGAAGCGGTAACAGAATGATACTGGATAGGCGGAAGTGCGACATGAGATTCGATCATGTGAGCCGGCTGCGGATTAAAGCACAGCAAGGATTTGCAGGCAATAGAAAGTATTGTACTGCTGCGACAAATCTTGTGCGGGCTTGCAATCATGTTCCTCTGGGCTATAGTGGGCCATGCTCAGCGACACACCTTCCGCATCAACCGACCAGATCCTTCTTGCTCTGGAAGATTGTATCGAGCGGTATGTTACAGAGCGGCGGAGCCGCATTCCGCCGTTTATCGACCGCCATTTCTCCCTCGAACGTACTATCGCACTTCAGAAACGCTCGCTGCTGAGCGATCTCGTCTGTTGTCCGATCAATACGATGTGGGCGATTCCCTATATGTTCATTAAAAAAACAACTGAATCACTCGGCAAGCTGGGATGGACTAGGGCGCACGGACTTCTGTCCATTGTGCCGTCCGGCATGAAGCGTCGTTATCAAATAGAACTCGAGACTGCCATCCGAAACGAGTTCTTGGAATGGCCGATCGACTGGCATTCTGGGGAGGAGTATCGCCATGCCCTGCTCCAGATCCTGAAAGGCGAGGAGCGTGTTGCCCCCTTGTTGGCCTCGGCGGAATTTTCCAGCCGCCTTGCTCTCGCTGTGGCGGACATCAACCGCCTCATCGAATCGTACGGTGCCAATCGCTCATTGGCCTCGGATCTGGCGGGGTCGTTTCTCACACTCGGGACGGGCTGGTTGATGTTCGGCGACCATTCGCTTGGCATCGAAGGAATTGGAGAGCGGCTGGCAAGCAAGCGGGCGAAGGACAAAGCCGCCGCATCGTTCTTTTTGGGATCCGGCCTCGGGTCGATGTTTTATTCCGTTTTCCCTCCCAAACCGTCCCTGTGGGAAATCGTGCTTGCGACGGTAGCAGTCGGCCTCCTGCTCACGATCTGCGGCATGATCATCGGAGTCTCTGCCGATCCGATCTTGAAACGACTCAGTTTCCATCACCGCCAGTTGCACGCGTTACTCGACGACATCGAGGACCGGCTGCATCGTTTGAGAAGACAGGTCAAGCCGGCGATCAAGCAAATCGCAGCCTAGGGGGTCTGTAGGGCGTCCTGTTCCTTGCCTTCCACGACCGGTTTCAAATAAATTTCCACACGACGGTTTTCACTGCGGCCCGTGGCAGTTGCGTTGCTCGTTTCGGGCTGGGCTTCCCCCCGGCCTTCCGTACGGACGCGGCTGGAGTCGACACCTGCTGCGGTGAGGGCGCCGGCCACCGCTAGCGCGCGCCGCTCTGACAGTTGCTTATTGAAAGAATCACTCCCCTGACTGTCCGTGTGTCCGATGACATGGACCATGGTGCTGTCGTATTGTTTGACGACGCCACCCAATTTGGAAAGTGCTGTACTGAATGAAGGCTTGACGTCGGTGCT
>JAYWIP010000120.1:0-5533 GCA_039794465.1 Nitrospira sp. | reverse complement strand
GCTGACCAGGTTGTCGGCGTTACGGGCCGTCGAGCCGAGCGTCCCCAGTGAATCAAACGATTGCAACGCCTGCCCCATCGCATCGAGCTGCATCTGGACGACATTCCCGTTTGGTCCTGTGTACTCGGCGAAGTTGAGCCCGAGCGAGTTGTCCCTCGCCACTGGCGCCGTATGCCAGTCCGAGGTGAGCTGGGGCGTGAACAACCCCTGCACATCGGCCGGCTTGAGCGTGATCTTGCTTCCGTCTTTGAGGACCGCACCGGCCGCACGTCCCGCAAAATCGTAGAATGTCTCCTCCCGATTGCCTCGTTGATCGGTCTCGCCTGTCATATGGTGACGTCCGTCGTAGTCCCACTGGCGGGTCGTCCCATCGGGATTCGTGATGCGGATCAGATTCCCCGCCGCATCATAAGCAAGGTGGGTGATCCGATTGGCCGGATCAGTAATTGTCGCAACTCTTCCGCTGTTATAGGAGAAAGAGGTGATGAGGCCAACCGGATCGACGATGCGAATCAGCTGCCCGCCGGTGTTGTATTCGTAGGTAGTCGTATTCCCATTTCGATCCTTGACCGTGAGCAGAGTGCCCTTCGCATCAAACGTGAACACAGTCTGGTCCGTCTGCGTCATTCGATAGCCGGTCAGGCTTCGCTCGAATCCGGCGCCGCTCGGCGTGTCCTGAAAGGTCGGCAGCAAGGTGGCAAAATGGCCGGGGGGCGAGGTGAAGCTCGTGGCGATCGTCGTGCGCTGATCCGCACCGGTATTGAACGTGCCGATCTCGCCGGTCGTCTTGGCCCGATACAGAATATGGGAGCCGTCGCCATCGACGAGGATGACATGGAGGCCGGAGGTCACCAGTTTTTGGAACCCGGCCATCCCCCACCCGGCGCCGAACGGGCTGCTGATTTCGTTCACCGTGACGATGTCGCCCCAGAACGACGCGGTCGATCCGACGAACCGTTCCGGGAAATCAGTGCTGCCGATCGTCTCCGCCGCGCGGTGGTTCTGCAGTCCATAGCTGGCCCGATAGTCGTACAGCCCGGTCGGCAACGAAGTCATGTCCGCTTGAATAGCCGCCTCCAGATTCCCGACTCCGCTTCCGAACTGTGTGGACCCAAAATCCGGCACGCGCCAGAAATGCCAGCCGGTACTGCCGGTCCCGGGGAGCGTTCCGCCCGCGACCGTTGAGCCGGTAAACGTCCCGTCGTCGTCCCGATGCCCGATTTCCAACTTGCCGACAAAATAGGCCGTTGGATCAAATTGGACCGCATCCTGTCCGATCTGGATGATCTGGGTGGGATCGGCGCGGAGCGAGTCATAGATCAATTGCACGCCCCGCTCGACACCGAGAGACTGATAGGTCGGAAGGACATGCGATTCGATGACGGCGCCGGATCCCAGTTCGACGTCCGAGGAAAAGCCTCCCGTCGCATTGCACTCTTCACACTCTTCGGAATGGTCTTCAGGCGGGTTCGGCGCAGGCGGGGGCGCGAAGAAATGCCAGCTGCTGTTGCGGACTCCGCCGTTGACGGTTTCGATCACCGTCCCATCCTGACTCACCTGCCCCTTGCCGACATTGTCGAACTGTCCGGTCAGGGGATTGATCGACCAGAGATCCATGATGGTGCCCGGCGCGAATCCGCCCGTATTCGGGAGGTTCAAGGGCGCCGGCGTGGTAAAGACCATATCAGCCGGCTGGATGGTCACGACCAGATCGGGATTCAATCCGGGCGGCAGACTAGCCGGCGTCAGCGTGGACGGCACTTCCGTGATGCTCAGTTGCCCCGCGAACATGCCGCCTTCGCGATTTTCCAAGGTACCAGCCGCCACCACGACGGAAGCGCCGGGAATGGCCGCCGTGCCGACCGTGACATCCTGTGTCGGATTGACCGTCACGGCATTGGCCACATCGATCGCGGGCAGGAAGATCGGCCTGGCAATGACATTGTTCAAACCGGCATAGACCTGATGGTCCAGCATCAACGGCAGTTTCTCGGCCACAAAGGGATAGGTCCCGGCGGGAGCCGCCTGATCCCCGTGGATCTTCATCGTGTCCGTGATGCCGGTGGCCGTGAGGCTCAGATCATGTGACAGGATCTGCCCGAAGAAGATCGCGAGGGCGGTCGCGCCTTGGGTGTTCGGAATCGATCCGGTTTGAGGAAACACGGCGTTACTGATCTCGCGGGCCCCCGGGCGATCACTCCCGCCCGGCGTGCTGATGCCGTCGCCGTAGCTCACGGTAAAGTTGGTCTTCAGATTCGTGCCTGTCTGACCGAGGCTCGGGGTCGTCTGGTTGTTGCCGGAGCCATCGATTGTACGAACGTCGGACGGGGCGACGGCGGCTGCACTGCCTGCGGGAGCCGGGCCGGGCGGCGGGGTTTGGATGGTGAACACGTTGCCGGAAAGATTCGTCAGCCCGGTCGTCCGCTCAATGAGATCCGCAAAGGTGGTGTTGCGAATCTGCGTGAGCTCCGTAGCGGTGAATTGGCTGTTCTCGTACCAGAACCGGTCGGCATTTCTGGTGCGGGCGAACTGCTCGGCCAGGATCTTTTGGAACAACGGCCCGACCAGCGCGCCCGGTGCATGGTCCTCGGCGATGCCGCCCACCCACACGTCGATCTTGTCCACCGTGCCATAGATCGACTGGAGCCTCTGCTGGGCCGTCACATCACTGGTAATCTGGGCGAAGCTTGTGATGGGCGTGAGCCCGAAGTCCAGGCGCGCCTGGGCATAGCTGGGTAGGCCCATGTCGCGGCTCCGTTGGATGTTGAGCGACACCAGGTCCATGCCGCCGGAGCCAGGCGGCCCGAACAGGAAGTTCCGGAGTTCGTCCACCACATGGCTGTCGATCTCCTGGGCCTGTTGGCCGATGAGGCCCCGCATGATCGGGTCGATCCCATCGGCGGTGATCGGGGCGGTGGTGAAGAAGGCATCGCGAAGATTGAGCGGACCGGAGGCGAGTGAATTTCCTGCCGCATCCAGCCGGAGCAACTGCGAGACCATTTGGCTGTGCCCTAACCGGAAGGCCGCGGTAGCAAAGAGCGCGCTGGTGGCAGGATCAGCCTGGGCGTTGTAGCCCGTATAGGCCGGAAGCGCATTCGGACCCAGCAGCACCGGCAGATATTCGCTGTAGACGATATGTTGCAATTCACCCACCAGCCAGCGTCGTGCCGCTTGATAGATCTGCTCGTCGGTGAACCCCGGATTGGCTGCAGCGATCTGATCGGCCAGGCGATTGTGCTCGCGCAACAGGATGGTGTGCATGGCCTCCAGAGCCACGTTCTCGCTGGCCCGGACATCGCCTGCCACAAAGAGGGAACCGGGGTCGGCATTGCCGCCGTTGTCGTTTTCGAGAAGGCCCGCGGGGAAAAAGGCCGTGGTGTTGAACGGCAGCAAATTGCCGGCGCTGGTCTTGAGCTTGCCCCCTTGCAATGTCCGCAGCGCCAGGGCTCGCTCCGGGTCGCTCCCGTAGACGATGTTACCATCCAAGAAACTCGTCACCAGATTGGGATGCCGGAGCGGATTGCTCGTGCTGGTGCCGGTCGCAGGATCTGAACCTGCTCGCCGCATAGAGATAAACTGAGTGCCAGTGTTCAGAGGGTCGAAGAAAACATCGCCCGTGGGGATGATGATATTGAAGGACTCGGTTGGTACGAGGATCGCGGGTAGTTCCAAAGTAAACGTGCCATCGGCGGCGGTGAGCGTGATGATGCGCCCCACCTCGATCGGCACACCGGCCAACGGCTGGCCGTTCGTGCCCACAACTTTTCCGGAGATGCGGGTGGTGGCCGTCGGATCGGGCGCCACGGTGAGCGTGACCGGCTGGCTGCTGGTCAAGAGACCGTCGCTTGCGGTCGCGGTAAACTGATAGGTCCCCTCTTCGCCCGGCGCCGGCGTAATGACGAAGGTGCCGTTACCGGCCAGCATGCTGGTGGGCAGGGCCGCCGCGCTCTGGATGAAATAGGTGATCCGGTCCCCGTCGGGGTCGGTGGCGTTGAACGGCACCTCAAGGTGTCCGCCGGGCAAGACGGTGAGCGGCCCGATCGGCGCCAGCACCGGGGCCCGGTTGGCGTTAGTCACAGTCACGGTGAAAGTCTTCTCATCGGACAGAGGGAGCGGGCCGCTGTCCTGGACTCGCACGGTAATCGAAACCTGGCCGACCTGCCCGGTGGTGGGGGTCCAGGTGAGGACCCCGTTGTTGGCGCCGATCGAGACACCCTGAGGCACGGTCCCCACCAGGCTGTAGGCCATGGTCTGGGTCGCCGCATCGGGATCAACCGCGGAGGTAGTGACTCGCAGGAGTTCTCCGGCGCGCACCGTTTGATTGCCGATCGGCGAGAGCGTCGGCGGCTGATTGGTCGACGGCAGGCGCGTGAAGGTTCTGGCGACATCGGCGACATTGCCTGCCAAGTCCGTCAGCCGAAGTGTGAAGGGATTCACCCCCAGGGCCAGCGCCACATTATTAATGGTGAACGCCCCACCCTGGCCCACCGCCACCGGCACATTCCCCTGCACCAGCGTGGCGGTCACGTTCGGTTCGGTTTGGCCCGTCAGGGACACGGTGGCGAACAGGGTTTGCAAATCACCGATCGGCGCCGTGTCTGACGCGGAAGCGAGGTTGAAGGTGGCGGAGGGAGCGACTGTATCTAGGGTAAAAGGTTGGTCAACCGTCGTGAGGTTGCCTCGGGCATCGGTGATTCGGAGATGGAGAGTATGGACGCCATCCGCGAGCGTGCCGCCAGCGAGTTCGGCAAGTCGCAAGGTTGAAAGTTGGAACGTTCCGTTCGGTTGAAGATCGCCAAGGATGTTCACAAAGTTGGCAAGTGGCAATGTATCGAACCCGGCGGTGAACGACACAATCTGATTGATGTCGGCAACCGTGCCGGCGATGGTCGGATTGAACGTAATCGCGTCAGTCGAGCTGATGCCGGTATCCTGTTGCAACCCCGCCGTCACCAGCGGCGCAATAAGCTCGCGCTGCGGATTCAAATTGTCCAGGAAGGTGGCGATCGCTGCGGGATCCGTCCGGCCCCCGCCAACATCAATGGCCCCATCCGTGAGGGCATTCCCGGTAAACCCGAAAAGACTCCGAATGATGACGATGCCGTCGGAGAGCGCATCCGCCTGGTTGTTCAGATCGACATCCAGGGCCGTGCTGATGGAGTTGAGATAATTCTGGATCGCGGTCGGATCGGTCCGCTGGCCGGCGGGATCGACGGCGCCATCGACTAACGCATTGCCCGTAAACCCGAACAGATGCCGGATGATGACGATGCCGTCAGAGAGCGCATCGGCCTGCCCATTCAGATCGACATCAAGGCTCGGCAGATTTCCTGGCGGGACGGTGACGGCGGCCGGTTCCAGGGCCTGGCTGACAGGCAGTTCTGCGGGGGTGGCTGACAGGAGCAGGCGCGGCTCCAGGGGTTCCAGTGTGAACCGCTCAGGGCTGCGGGCTGAGGGCCACCCGCCTGCCGAGTGACGCTTGACGAATGACGCGCGCCGCCAGCGCCGCATCCGCTCCCGGAAGGTTTCTTTC
>JAYWIP010000119.1:0-5793 GCA_039794465.1 Nitrospira sp. | reverse complement strand
TCGGTTCGCGCAGCCACCTGGGAGGCGGCACCCTTGTCGACGCCGCATGTCGGATTGAAATTGGAGACGATGTGCTGATCGGGTTCGAAGTGTTGATTATGGACCACGATTCGCACGCGGTGCAATTCGAGAATCGGCGACATGATGTACGGGATTGGATGAGGGGAATCAAAGACTGGACGTCAGTCGCACGGCGGCCGGTACGAATTGACAACAAGGCCTGGGTTGGGGCGCGGACCATCGTGCTGAAAGGTGTGACCATCGGGGAGGGAGCGATCATCGGAGCCGGGAGTGTGGTGACAGGAGATGTGCCTCCGTGGACGTTGGCCGCGGGCAATCCGGCCAGGATCATTCGTCCGTTGACGGATGAAGAGCGGACAGGACCATGAACGGCGCAACCTGGGAACAGGCGGTGCGTTGGTTCCGAGCTCAGCCGGAGTTCGCGCAGGCTGTGTGCCAGAACTATTTCGACTTGCCTGTGCGTAATGCCGCCGAGCGGTATGCCCAGGGCGAAGAATTTGCCGAAGTGCTGCGTGTATTGGGCGTCGGGAACGGCCGGAGCATTCTCGATCTGGGAGCTGGAAACGGCATCGCAAGCTTCGCGTTCGCGAAGCATGGATGGCACGTGACGGCTGTGGAGCCGGATCCCAGCGAGGAGGTTGGGGCTGGTGCTATCCGATCGTTGATCCATGAAACGGGGGTGGATGTTGAGCTCACGCAGTGTCATGGCGAACAGCTTCTCTTCCCTGATGGAGTATTCGACACGGTGCATGCCAGGCAAGTGTTTCATCATGCTGCCAGCTTGGAAGGAATGGTCAGGGATACGGCGCGGGTGCTGCGGTCGGGAGGGAAGCTGCTCGCGACTCGTGAACATGTCGTCGATGACGAAGTGCAATTGGCAGCGTTTCGTGCAGCCCATCCCCTGCATCGGTGGTATGGGGGCGAATCGGCGTATTCGGTGTCCGCCTATCTCGGCGCATTCAGATCGGCCGGTTTGCGCGTCGTGCAGGTATGGGGACCGCTGGAATCCATCTTGAACTTCTATCCGGGAACCGAGGCGGAGCGTCAACGGGTGCTTCAAGCTCTTGGAACGGGCGGCTGGGGCAAACTCGGCGGATGGTTGGGAAGAATTCCGTGTGTCCGTCGCATGCAGCTCAAGCGTGTGCTCAGGCACGATCACACTCCTGGACGTCTATTTAGTTTCCTGCTGGAGAAGCCGTGAGAATTCTGACGATGCATGGGAGGGTGCGGGCCTGTGTGGACGCGTGGCAGGCCAATTTAGAAAGGGCCTCCTGTGAAGGATAGGAGCCCGCAACAACGGATCGGAGTCCTGGACTTTACGAGTCCTGGATGGACGGCGGGATCGACGTTCACGCGAGTCATGGCGTGGTCGCTGGCACGAGCCTGTCAGGGCGGAGGGACTGAAGTCGTAGTGTTCTCTGAGGACGACTCGAAGCTGGCTGAGTACAAGATGCCGGTCTCCGTCGTTCGCGTGTCGGGGGCTTTACTGGGAGCCCCGACTCAGGTTCGTCCCTCCCTTGCCAGGCGGGTGGTCGAACGCGCCTGGGGCAGGCCGGATCCATCGACAACCTTTAACGCCTACATCGCGGCACGCGAGGAAGGGGTATCGGTCCTCCTGCCCCCTGGTGATGTTCCTGATTGGACGGCGGGCGTCAAAACATTGGGATGGATTCCTGATTTTCAGCATCGGTATTTGCCGCAATTGTTTTCCGAGCAAGAGCGACGCAATCGAGATGTACAGTACCGACGGCTGGTCGAACGCGCTCACGCCGTCTTGTTGTCGAGCCATGTCGCGCAGGTACATTTTGCCGACTTTGCCCCAGACTTGGTCTCGAAAGCTCGAGTCGCGTCATTTCCGTCGGTGTTTGCATTTGAAGCCCCTTCCGGAGATCCGGCCAGCACCCGGCACAAATATCACCTTCCGGAAAAGTTCGCGTTGGTCGCCAACCAATTGTGGGCGCACAAAAATCATGAGCTTGTCGTGGAGGGGCTTCGTAGACTGCACCGAAAAGGCGTGCGGATTCCAGTCGTGATGACAGGCATTCCACTTGATCACCGCGATCCGGGAAATCGGGTCTTGTCGCGTTTACTGCAGGGAATCGCTTCGGGTGGTCTTTCCGGCCAGGTCGTGCTGATGGGGGAAGTTCCACGAGAGGAACTGGTCGATCTGATGCGTGCGGCCGCGCTGATCATTCAGCCGTCCCGTTTCGAAGGCTGGAGCACGGTCGTACAGGATGCCAAAGCGCTCGGACGACCGTTGATCTGTTCGGATATTCCGGTCCACCGTGAGCAGGCTCCCGGTGCTCTAGGATGGTTCCCTTGCGATGCCCCCGATGTCTTGGCGGATCTGATCGCCTCTCATTGGGATGGGCTGAATCCGGGCCCTGACATGCTCAGAGAGCGCAAGGCTATGTTGGTCGAACAGGAGTTTGCCGCTCAGCATGGTCGCGTTCTGTTGGATCTCTGCCGAGACGCGGTTCGAGTATGAGCAGGTTACGATGATGCACCCTGAAACACGGAGTCATGTCAGTATCGTCCTGGGGTCCTATAACCGCAAGGAATTCTTGATCGAAGCGATCGAGAGTATCCGTAGGAATGGGATCGAGGTTCCATACGAAATCATTGTCGTGGATGGTGGGTCTACTGATGGATCGAAAGAATGGCTAGGCTCTCAATCTGACATTATTACGATTATTCAGCACAACCGCATTGCATCAGAGGGGCAGACCGTTCGGCGCAGGAGCTGGGGATATTTCATGAATTTGGGATTCAAGTGCGCCGAAGGGCGATACATCGTCATGATCAGCGATGATTCACTGCTGGTTCCCGGGGCCGTCATGAACGGCATCAGGCACTGCGAAGCATTGCAGCGACAGGGGCGGAACATCGGGGCCGTGGCGTTCTACTGGAGGAATTGGCCGGAGCAGCAGGATTATTGGGTCGGGCTAACATGCGGTGGAAAGATGTTCGTCAATCACGGACTGTATGTTCGCGCTGCGCTCGAACGGGTGGGATGGATCGATGAAGAGCGCTATCGATTCTACTGTGCGGATGGCGACGTCTGCCTCAAATTGTGGGAACAGGGATATGAGGTGGTGGATTGTCCCACGTCGTTCGTCGAGCATTTTTCGCACGCCAATCTGGCGGTTCGCCAATCCAATCTCGAATACGAACGAGAAGACCGGAAGGCCTATCAGGACAGATGGCGCGGTATCTTCTTGGACCCGTTCAAACCCAATCTGGGCGGTTGGATTCATCTGGCCCATGTAGATCAGGCGCATACAGCTGAGGGATTTATCAGGGCGAATCATGGACGGTCTGACGAGGCGGGGGCAGATGGAAGAAAAGCCAGATTGTTCAATTTGAGGAAACTATGGCCCGTGTGAGCGTCATCATTCCCACGTACAATCGGTTCCTCCAGCTCTGTTGCGCGGTGGAGTCCGTTCTGAAACAAACTTACGAGGATGTAGAGATCATCGTCGTTGACGATGGGTCGACAGACCAGACTCCGTCGGCTTTTCCCCAACGGTTTCCGTCAGTGCAATACATCAGGATCGAACATTCAGGGCTGCCCTCCGTCGCACGGAACACCGGAGTCAGGCTCGCGAAAGGCGAGTATGTCGCATTTCTTGACTCCGATGACCAGTGGCTGCCCGAGAAGCTGGCACAACAGGTCGCCGTTCTCGATGCTCATCCCAACATAGGATTGGCATGCTCGAATGCGTTTGTGGTTCGAGGGACCAGTGAGAGAAGCGACACGTGCTATCCCGCGCCAGAGTTGGGAGCCCGGAAACATACGCTCGAAACGCTCCTGCATGAAAACTTCGTCATCGCGTCAACTGCGGTTGTACGACGCGCAGTGTTAGACCGAGTTGGGTTGTTCGAGGAGACGTCCGTATTGCGTGCTGTTGAAGATTACGATCTCTGGCTCAGAATTGCCGCCGTATCGGCAGTATTTTACGACCCGACCGCCCTTGCACTCTATCGTGATGATCCGACCCAGAGCATCCGAGGGGGCATTCCCCCTTTGCGCCAATGGGAGTCCAGACTGCTCATCCTTGCGCGACTTCGCCAGGCATTGCGAAGCGCGCATCGAGCCGATCCGGGCATTGAACGAGCCATCGCACTCCAGGAGAATTCGTTCAGGAAATTAAGATTCGATGCGCTGTTGGCAGAGCGACGGTATCTATCCGCAATCGCTCAAGCGGCCAAGCTGTGCGTGACAAATCCGAAGCGGGTTGTCAATGCCTTCGCACGAAGGTTGGGGTGCTGGCTGCAAGGTTCCCACGAAAGTGAGCGGATTCCCGTCGAGCGTCCCGGCAATGAGAGCGTTCCGGGTACCGGCCTCAAGCTCCATCTCGGTTGTGGCGAAACGTACTTTCCAGGGTATGTGAACATCGACTCTCCTTCGAGTCAGCATACCGTGCAACGGACATCGAAGGCGGACCTCTACGCCGATTTGAGGCAACTGGCGTACCCGACTGCTTCAGTGCAGGAGATTCGATCGCACCACGTCTTTGAACATTTCGATCGAGTGACCGCCTTACGCCTCTTGATGGACTGGTACGGTTGGCTCAAGAGCGGAGGGCAGTTGATAATCGAGACGCCGGATTTCCGCCGTTGTGCAGAAGAATTTGTACGGAGCAATTCCCCGGCTGAACAGCAAAAACTGATCCGTCATCTCTTCGGTTCGCAGGAAGCCAGCTGGGCGGTGCATTACGATGGGTGGCATCAAGGCAAGTTCCAATCGACGCTCACTGCCTTGGGATTTCAAGACCTCCGTTTCTCCCATTCGGAATGGCAGGGAACCCACAATATTACTGTGAGAGCGAGCAAGTATGAACCATTTATGCCGAGGCAGGAACAGGAGAGGGCTGCCGAATCCATTCTTCGGACCTATCTCGTGAATGATTCTGACACGGAGCAGCACATGCTGAAGGTCTGGACAGCTCAACTCGTCGGGGGGCGGTCGGACCAGGCGGTGCTCGGAAGGTCTTGAAGCAGAGCATAGCGGGGGACGTGCCCGAGGCAGTCAAGGCCGGTGAGCTTTTGCAAGGGTGAATGAGACTCCTATGAGAATCCTGCTGTGTGGTGAACGATACGCTCCCAGCGTCGGAGGAGTTCAAGAGGTCCTCAAACAGCTGGCTGAGCGGTTTGTGCGACGCGGGCATGACGTGACGGTGGCGACGTCCAAGCTGAGAGACCGGAACTTCTTGGAGCTCAACGGTGTAAAAATCAAGGAGTTTGAGGTGGCGGGAAACCTAGTACGCGGCATGGTTGGAGAAGTGGAGGCGTATCGTCGCTTTGTCGTCGAGGGGGCGTACGACGTGATCATGGTCAAGGCGGCTCAGCAGTGGACCTTCGATGCGCTTTGGCCGGTTCTTTCTGAAATCAAGGCGGGGAAGGTATTCATCCCCTGTGGATTCTCCCGTATGTACGAGCCTGAGTTTGCGGAGTACTTTCAGGAACTTCCGGGCGTGTTGCGGCAATTCGAGCATCTCATCTTCTATGCATCGGACTATCGGGATATTGAGTTCGCTAAGCGACACGGGTGTACGAACTGCACCATCATCCCCAACGGTGCGAGCGAGTCCGAATTTGCACATGAGAGCGATCCGTCGTTTCGCGCACGTCATGGCATCGGGCCGAACGAATTGCTGTTCCTGTCTGTGGGAAGCCTCTGCGAGGAAAAAGGCCATCTCGAAACGTTGAAGGCGTTCATGGCGGCAGACCTGAAGGACCAGCCGGCCACCCTTCTCCTTAATTGCAAAG
>JAYWIP010000118.1:0-41964 GCA_039794465.1 Nitrospira sp. | reverse complement strand
CCGTTGAGTTCTTGTGGAGTGAAGCCGGTGACTATTTGTAGACGTTTATTCCACCCGACCAGATTACCCTGGAGATTCAACGTGAAGATAATATCCGGGACGGTCTCGATCATCTGGTGAAGATTGAGTAGGTGTTGGGCGGCATCTTTCCCCGCCTGTTTGGGAACAAGCCCTTCCGAGAATTCATGCGCGTCCGTAGGCTTTACCGGTGAAGCGCCGCCTCCTGCATCCCGCGGCTTCGCTTCTTGCCCCAGTAGCTGGAGTAGGTCGCGGACCTGGCCCCGCAATTCTTCGATTTCGGCCAGCGCGTCAGGCAGTGTCGTTGGAGTAGCCATGAGAGTTCCCTTTCTCAAGGACATTGAGTTCCGTTCGGATGCGCGGCGAACTGGGTGGGCGTGACGAAGACGTAGACCCAAACGTTCGGGTGTTCACGGATGAGATGACCGGTAGGCGGTTGAGAGCCGGCTGCTTCGCGAGACTTCCCATCATGCTCTCGTGGCAGTAGAGCAGATACGTGGAAGCGGAGAATACCCTGTGTGCTGACTCAGGGTAAAGTCAAAAGGCGCGACGGGTTCAATTTTCCACCTGGGCGGTAGGCCATGGTGGCTTGAGAGGAGGGTTCTGTTCGCCCGACTCGCGGAAGCTCGCAGAAGAATCTTGGTGCCGAAGGCGGGACTTGAACCCGCACGGCTTGCGCCACACGCCCCTCAAACGTGCGTGTCTGCCATTCCACCACTTCGGCACTCAGCAGGATGTTGAAACGAAGCCTGCCACTGCGTTCTCGCGTCGCTCAAACCCTCAACGTACTCAGCAGTACGCCTCGGGCTTTCGCTTGCTGCGGCCTTGTCGCAGGCTTGTTTGACCATCCTGCATTGCAGCATAGAGCTAGCTACGAGGGGAAAAGAGCTGGCATTATAGAAGTAGGGCAAATTTCTTGTCAACGAAGGGACCCTCCGGTAGAATCGGCCTCTGATTTCACGCCCGCACACGGATGACAACCCAGGCTATCATCACCAAGAGTCTTGACTCCTCCGTCGCCGCGTTCTTCGACGTCGACAACACGCTTTTGCCAGGGGAGGCGAGCGAGCGGCGATTCTTTCGGTGGCTATGGCGTCGGGGTGTCGTCGGATGGCCCGAAGCGCGCGCGAGCCTCTGGTGGCTCCTCCAGCACCTGCCCAGCCTGTCGTTGAGCCCGCTTCGAGAACGCAAGTTGTATCTTGCGGGCAAGCCTGCGCAAGTGATCGAGCCGCTGGGAGAAGAATTTTGCCGCGAGCATTTATGCCCCCGTGTGTCTCCCGCGGCCATGCGACAGCTCGAGGAACACCGGCAGGCCGGTCATACGATTGTCCTCTTGACCGGCTCGCTCGATTTTCTGATCGAGCCCATCGCGACCGCCTTACAAGTTGAACGGTGGTTCGCCGGCCGGTTGGAGCAGCTCAACGGCGTCTATACAGGTCATCTCCTTTCTCCCTTCCCCTACGGGGAGGGTAAGCGGCAATTGATCGAACAGTTGGCGCAGGATCTGACACTGGATCTGTCTCAGTGCTACGCCTACGGCGACAGTCCCGGTGATGTCGACCTCTTAGGCGCAGTCGGCCATCCGACGGTCGTCAACCCCATTCGAGGGATGGCTCGCCTGGCCAAGCGGCGGCAATGGCCGATCCAACGATGGGTATAATCGTCATCTCAAGCTGATTCATGCGCGTCACCGAGATTTTCCATAGCATTCAAGGTGAATCCACGTTCGCCGGGCGGCCCTGCGTGTTTGTCCGGCTGACCGGCTGTCCGCTCCGCTGTACCTGGTGCGATACCGAGTACGCCTTTTATGGAGGTTCCGATCTGCCGCTCGAGGCCATCGTCGATCGGGTCCGCTCGTACGGCTGTCCATTGGTGGAAGTCACCGGAGGCGAACCGCTTGCACAATCGGAATGCCTCGCGTTGCTGGCTCGGCTCTGCGACGAAGGGCTCACGGTGCTGCTTGAAACCAGCGGAGCCCTCGAGACGGCCGGCGTCGATCCCCGAGCGCACATCATCTTGGACGTCAAATGTCCAGGCAGCGGGATGTCGGATCGCATGCATTGGCCGAATGTCGAGCGGCTGCGCCCGCACGACGAAGCCAAATTCGTCATCAACGATCGAGCCGACTATGAGTGGGCGAAGGAGAGGGTTGAACGGTTCCAGATAGACCGCCGCTGTCCTGTGTTGTTCAGCCCGGTGTTCGGGACGCTGGAGCCACGGCAACTTGCCGAATGGGTGCTGGCCGACCGGTTGCCGGTGCGGTATCAGCTGCAATTGCACAAGTTGATCTGGTCGCCGGACATGCGGGGCGTGTGAGGACGTCAACGGTCATTCGTCATGCCTCAACCGTGAGGACAACGGCTTTCTGACGATTGACGACTGACGTTTGGCGATTGACGAATACAAGGAGAACCGAATGAAGATCATGCATGTGAACGTGAAAGTCGGGCGTGTGGATACGGATGCCGCCGACGCGCTGGTGCTGCTGCATTGCGAGGGGGCCGGCTTCTCGAAGGACGATGCGGCGCCGGTTGATCATGCGCTGGGGGGCGCTCTGACGGAGTTACTCAAGTCCAAAGAGTTTGAAGGCAAGGCGGGGGAAACGGCGTTGCTCCACACCCACCGGAAGATTTCCGCAAAGCGGGTGGTGCTCGTCGGTCTGGGGAAAACAACCTCCGTCAGGCTGGACACGATCCGCCAGGCGCTGGGGTATGCCGTCAAACGAGTCAGGCAGGCCAAGGCCGCGACGTTCACCGTGACGGTCCCCGCCATTGTTCCGACCGGCTCTTCCGCCATTGACGTCGCCCAGGCGATGGTCGAGGGCGCTGTTTTGGGCAGCTACCAATTCAACGAGTATCGCAGCGAGCGAGGGTCGGGTGACGACGTGGACTCCATGACGCTGTTGGCTCGGGATAAAACGGAGTTGAGAGATCTCTCCGAGGGCGTCCGCCGGGGAACTGCGACGGCGGAAGCGACCATCTTCGTCCGGGACCTCTGCAACCATCCGTCCAATGTAATGACGCCGACCAAGATTGCCCAGGAAGCGAAAGCCATCGCGAAAGAAACAGGCGTGGCGTTGAAGATTCTTGAGCAGAAAGACATGGCGAAGTTGGGCATGGGCGCGTTGCTCGGGGTCGCGCGAGGCAGCCACGAGCCGCCGAAATTCATCATTCTTGAGTACCGCGGCGCTCGCAAGAAAGACGACCGTCCCGTCGTCCTCGTCGGCAAGACGGTTACGTTTGACACCGGCGGCATCTCGTTGAAGCCGGCAGAGAACATGGAACACATGAAGGCGGATATGACGGGCGGCGCTGAAGTCCTGGCGGCCATGCGGGCCGCGGCCAGGCTGAAACTCCCGCTCAACCTGGTGAGCATCCTGCCGACGACGGAGAATATGCCCGGCGGCCGGGCGATGAAGCCGGGCGACATCGTGAAGACCCTCTCCGGGAAAACGGTTGAGGTGCAGAACACCGATGCCGAAGGGCGGCTGATTCTGGCGGACGGACTTGCCTATGCCGCGAGGTACAAGCCGGCAGTCTTGATCGACATCGCGACCCTGACCGGCGCCTGTGTCGTCGCGCTCGGTCAGTTCGCCGTCGGGATGTTCGGCACCGACGACACCCTGAAAGAGTCGGTGCGCAAGGCCGGAGTCCGTGCGGGGGAGCGTGTCTGGGAGATGCCGCTTTGGGACGAGTATTTCGAGCAGCTCAAGAGCGACGTGGCCGACATGCGAAACATCGGTGGGCGTGGAGGCGGCATGATTACCGCTGCGCTGTTCCTCAGCAAATTCGCTGGAGACTGGCCATGGGTGCATCTCGACATCGCCAGCACCGATTGGAGCGAACGGGAACGGGCCTATATTCCCAAGGGGCCGACCGGGATCGGGACCAGGCTGCTGATCCAATATCTCATCGACAGAACACTGTGAGCCACAGGAACGTTATGCCTATGTCGCGCGAGCAGATCGGCCAACTCTTTATGGTAGGGTTCGACGGCACGGCCGTGTCGGCGGATCTCGCGGCGTTTATCAAGGAATACAAGCCCGGCGGAGTCATTCTCTTCTCGAGAAACCTCGAGTCGGTCGAACAAATCGTCGATCTGACAAATGCGTTGCAACGATGTAGCCGCCATGCGCCGCTGTTGATTTCGATCGACCAGGAAGGGGGGCGGGTCTCACGGTTGCCGAAGGAGTTCACGATTTTCCCTCCCTGCGAAGTGCTGGGCCTGTGCAATTCGTCGGAACTGGCGTACGCAGCGGCGGCCACGACGGCCAAAGAGTTGAAGGCCGTCGGCATTAATATGAACATGTCGCCCGTGCTGGACGTGAACAGCAATCCCGCCAATCCGGTGATCGGCGATCGCGCGTTCGGCTCCACGCCGTCGCCCGTCTGCGTGCTGGGTGAGGCGACGGTGGGAGGCTTGCAAGACCACGGCGTCGTGGCTTGCGGCAAACATTTTCCCGGCCACGGCGATACCAACACGGACTCGCACAAGGAGTTGCCCGTGGTCTCGGCGCCTCGCGAGCGGTTGGAACGGGTCGAATTCCCTCCCTTCCGGCATGCGGCGGCGCATGGCGTTGCCACGATGATGACGGCCCATGTGCTGTATCATGCGTTGGATGACAAACGCCCGGCAACACTTTCGCCCGCGATCATCGGGACATTGCTCCGGCATGAATTGAAGTATGACGGCGTCGTGCTGACCGACGATCTCGAGATGCACGCCATCATCGACCACTACGGAATCGAAGAAGCCACGGTGCAGGCGATTCTGGCCGGATGCGATATGCCGCTGATCTGCAAAGACCGTAACCGAGAAATCGCAGCAGTCGGTGCCGTGGAGAAGGCCGTGGCGGATGGCACGATCTCTCCGGCGCGGCTGGAGCAGTCTCTGGCGCGTGTCGCGCGTCTGAAACGGCGGTTTCTGTCTTCCTTCAAGCCTGTCACCCTGTCCGATGCGAGACTGACCGTGGGCTGTCGGACCCACCGGGCGCTTGTGCATTCGATCGACCAAGCTCGCGAGCGAGCCGCCAAAGTCGGCCTGTGATTGCCGACCGTTCTCTGTCAGGGCTTGCTTGCGTGGGGAACAACGGAAGCCCCCTGTGCCCCCACACGCCTTGCCGTCCTCTGACTTCTTGTGGCATCATGTCCGTTCCTGGAGGTGTATGGCTTCGTTGCTTGAATATGTCGGCTGTGTGCATATCTATCTCGGCCCCTATCGAGGCAATCCGATCGCGCTGTATCTCAAGCGTACGGAGTCCGAATGTCAAATCGGCCCCAAGGTGTATCCCTGGAATGACGTGATAGGGACCGGCGAAACGCCCAACAAGGCTGCCGCCGACTTCGAGGAAAAATGGAAGGCCAGAGGCCTGGCCCCTGAGATGTACTCCGGCCCGGCCTGGGAAGGGGGTATTAAGCCGGAAAGGCCGGCACCGCCGAAACCGGCCGCGCCTCCAAAACCAGCCACACCGGCGACTCAAGTTGCCGCGTCACCCAGTCCCTCGCCGAAACCGGCTGGGCCCGCGCCGAGCGCACAGGTGCCGCCGCCGTCCCCAGCTCCAGCTAGTCAATCCGATGCCTCCTCCCCTGCCCAGCCGGAACAACCGGTCGCCACATCGGCGACGAATGGCCAACCACCCGTTGCCCCAACTCCTGCTTCTCAGCCCTCAGGATAACCGAGTTATTCCCACAAGAGTGCGGTCGCGGCTCTGGAAGGCGATCCACGAGTATTCCCTCCTCGAGGGGTTATGGCTGACCATTCCGTGCGGCGAGTTTGCTGTGCCGCATCCCGTATCCGAGGTAGACCGCGATGCCGATGATCGTCCAGACGATGAAGCGCTTCCACGTCAGCTCCGGAAGTCCGACCATAAGGTAGAGGCATGCCGCCATGCCCAAGAGGGGGACGAAGGGCATGAAGGGGAGACGAAACGGACGGGGGTGATCCGGCTTCGTATAGCGGAGGAGCATGACGCCGAAGCAGACCAACACGAACGCAAAGAAGGTCCCGATGTTGGTCATGTCGGCCGCATCGCCGATCCGAAACAATGAGGCGAGAATCGCGACGGCGACACCGGTAAGGATCGTCGCTCGATGCGGCGTGCCGAACCGCGGATGCACTTTCGACAGCCCGGGACTCAACAGCTGGTCGCGCGACATGGCGAAGAAGACACGGATCTGTCCGAGCATCATGACGACGAGCACGCTGGTAATGCCGGCGACCGCGCCGATCGCCACCAGCACCGCTCCCCACTTGTAGCCCGCCAGACTCAGCGCTTCGGCCACCGGGGCATGAATATCGATCTGGCTCACGGGGACCAGGCCCGTCAACACTGCGGCCACGGAAATATAGAGCACCGTACACACGGCCAGGGAATAGAGGATTCCCAGTGGAACATCTCGTTGTGGATTGCAGGCCTCTTCCGCGGCGGTCGAGACGGCGTCGAAGCCGATATAGGCGAAGAAGATGATGGCCGCGGCCGCACGAACCCCCTCAAATCCGTTCGGCATAAAGGGCGTCCAGTTGTCGGCGCTCACGGCGGGTGTTCCGACGGCGATGAAAAACAGAATGACGGACAGTTTGAGAACGACGATCATCCCGGCCGCGCGCGCACTTTCCTTAATCCCGATCACCAGGATCACCGTGATCAGCAAGACGATGATCGCCGCGGGAAAATTGGCGATGCTTCCTTCCGGCCCTCCTGCCCAGTGCGGTGGATTCGTGGCCCAATAGGGCAGTTCCACGCCCGCGAGCTTGAGCAATTTGTTGAAGTAGCCGGACCAGCCGATCGCGACGGCCACGCAGGCCACGCCGTATTCCAAGATCAAATTCCATCCGGTCAGCCAAGCGAGGAACTCGCCCAGTGTTGCGTATGAAAAGGTATAGGCCGAACCGGCCACCGGAATCATCGCCGCGAATTCCGCATAGCAGAGGGCGGCTAATGCGCAGGTGAGCCCCGACAGCACAAATGAGAGGACGATGCCTGGCCCGGCCCCCGGCCGGTGCTCATCACCCACGATGGCGGTACCGATCAGCACGAAAATACCGGTCCCGATGATCGCGCCGATCCCCAGCGCCGTCAGATCCCACACTGTGAGTGTTTTCTTGAGGCGATGTGCCGGGTGGTCCGCGTCGGCCAGAATCTGGCTGATGGATTTTGTTCGAAAGAGGCGATTGATCACGGACTTCCCTGAGTCGAGCGCGGTGAGATCACCGGGCTGAGGTACGATTCGAAGTCAAGTATAGCAGGTGGATCGGAATGGGTGCGGCGGTATCGAGCGTGCGCTGGACAACAGCCACCGGCGTCGATCATGCGCGGGTCCGCCGTGCGGCGCGCAGCAAGGCTTCGAACAGCCGCCGGTGAGCCGCGTGGCGTTCAAAGAGGAATTCGGGGTGCCATTGAATCGCCAGAAAAAATCGGTGGATGGGTGATTCGATGGCTTCAACGATCCCGTCCGGCGCGACGGCGCTGGCGACTAACGACGGCGCAACGGTCTTTACAGACTGATGATGAGAGCTGTTCACCATCAGCGTCGCCCGGTCCACAATCTTCCGGAGCAGGCTCTTCGGCGCGACTGACACGGAATGCGAGACCTGCACCGCTTTCGTTGGTTGGCGGTGGTTTAAGGCCTGCTGAACCTGAGACGGAATGTCCTGAAACAGACTCCCACCGCATGCGACGTTGACCGTCTGCATGCCTCCGCAAATCCCCAAGAGCGGGAGATCGCGGGTTCTGGCCTGGCGGACCAGTTCCAGCTCAAAGTCGGACCGGCGCTCACTCACGAGAGGGAATTTGTAGCGTTGCCGTTCTCCGTACAAACGAGGAGGGAGATCCGGTCCGCTGCCGGTCAGGAGCAGTCCATCCACGCCGTCGAGGAGCCGCCGTCTAGCGGCCGGCGCGGACACGAGTGGAAGGATCAGGGGGATACCACCGAGTTCTTCGATAGCCCGGATGTAGCGGGCCCGCAGGAAATAGGTCGGCTCCCGTCCCCCCATGTCTTGCCTGTCACCGGCATTGAAGTCCGGCGTCACGCCAATGACAGGGTTCATATCACTGGACTGGTTGGGACCCTGATTGGTCCACGGTCGCGGGTGCGGAGGTGCCTTCTTCAGAATCGGCGGCGACCCCGACAAACCGCACTGGGCGTTCGCCCGTGAGGTGTTCTGGTGAGATGAAATAGGTCCCGTACATACTGGGGATCCAAATACTCTTCGCAGTTTGCTCGCTGCCCCCGGAAAGCAGGTAGGCGAGGCCGCCTACGATTCCCCCGCCGAGAGCATAGACGCTCTTAAACGGAAAATAGACAATGGTGGCGGCGACAGACGCCACTTGCATGCCTACACCGGACGGTGTTCCTTGTTGCCGATCGGTGGATGACGACTGGCTCCATGCCGGAGACGCCACCATCGAGCAAAGCGTCATCACCACGATGAACGCCACGGTCGAGAGCCTATGTGAGAGTCCTTGTTGCTTCATGATCCGGCGTCTCCTTCCTCTTCAACGCCACAATCCAGATGATGGATCTAGGCTGTGTGATGTCAGTCGGTTGATATAACAAATCTGCAACGAATGCAAGCCCTCTGCCGCAGAAGAAGACTAGAACGATGCAGGCGATTGGCGGTCACTGACGAGATCCAGTTCTGTCAGGACGTAGGTGACCACATACGCTGCGCGGACGGCGACGGACTGGCTCAGCTCCGGCACCAGCTCAACGGCTGGAATGCGCTGATTCTCTTGTGCGAGGCCGGCTGCTAAACAGAGATCCAGTTTGCACCACGTCACGGCCTGGGCAAACAGATCGTCCACACGCGCGGAATACGCCCTACGTTCTTCCGTTCCGAGCGGGCTCAAGGCCTCTGCGATTCGATCGGTGAGGCGAACCTCCTGGCGTAGCTGCGCCAAGTGCGCTTGGGCGATCTCTACGGAAACTTGGACGCCCGCTTTCCAGCTCCGTTTCTTCACATTGAACACACAGGCCAGAACACCCGGTTCCCCCTCCACCGGTTCCGGACCGAAGAACAAGTTGACACGGTACGACGGCACTTCCGGAGCCCGTTCAGACGTCATGGCGAGTCATTGTATCATGATGGGCTCCCGGTTTGATTGACGCTCCCCTCGCCCGACGATAAGATGCGCGTACAATGAACACCCTGGGACATCACACGCGGATTGCGGAGATCCAGGCGGCGCTCCGAGAGGCAACCGGACTCGATGGCTGGCTGTTCTACGATTTTCGGGGCAGCGATCCCCTGGCCTATCGGGTCCTGCTCCTCGATCCTTCGCGGCATGTCACGCGGCGTTGGTACTATTGGATTCCTGCCACGGGAGAGCCGGTCAAACTGGTGCATCGAATCGAACCGCACGTCCTGGACGAATTGCCGGGTCAGGTACAGCCGTATGTCTCGTGGGAGCAGCAACGAGCACTCCTCGCGTCGCTGCTGCGAGGACGCCGGCGAATCGCCATGCAGTATTCCCCCTTCAACGCCGTCCCCTATGTGTCCCGGGTCGATGCCGGCACGGTCGATTTGATCCGCAGCTTTGGTCTCGAAGTCGTGACGTCGGCCGATCTCGTGCAGCAGTTTGAAGCGGTCTGGACTGACGAACAGCTGGAATCTCACCGATACGCCGTCGTGGCGCTCCGCAGAATCGTAGATGAAGCGTTTGCACATGTTGCATCGGCGATTGCCAAGGGACGTGAGTTGACCGAGTATGGCCTGCAGCGGTTTATTCTCTCGCGTATTCACGAGGCCGGAATGACGACGTCCAGCGCTCCCATCGCGGCGGTCGATGCCCACAGTGCCGATCCTCATTATGGGCCGGCCGAGTCCGGTTCGGCACCGATTACTCGTGAGACCCTCCTATTGATCGATCTCTGGGCGAAACGGACGGCGCCCGGCTCCGTGTACGGCGATATTACCTGGACGGGCTATACAGGAGCGCAAGTGCCTGCAAAACAGAGCATGATTTTCGACCAGGTCCGTCGAGGGCGTGATGCGGCGCTGGCCTTCGTCCGAAAACGGGTGGCGTCGGGGCAATTTCCCTTTGGCTGGGAAGTCGACGATGTCTGCCGCACGGTGATTCAGGATGCCGGGTTCGGCGACTTCTTCCTGCATCGGACCGGCCATTCCATCGGTGAAGAAGTGCATGGCAATGGAGCCAACATCGACAATTTGGAGACCCAGGACGGACGCCGGCTCATGCCACGAACCTGTTTCTCTATTGAACCGGGTATCTATCTTCCTGGGGAATTCGGCATCCGGAGCGAGTTGGACGTCTACGTGTCCGATCGGGAGGTATTGGTATACGGCGGACCGCTCCAAACCGAAGTCATCCCTATTCTCTGATCGCGGTACATCTCAAGGCCTTCCGATCAGCCCTTTCTTGACACATTGTCAAAGCGGCGGCTAGATTCACCTGATCCATTCAGCTGCAGGTGTTCTGGAACGATCTTCGGGCGAGCGGAGTCACGATGTTCGGCACCCTGGGATTTTCTGAGCTCATTCTTATTCTCGCCATCATCCTGATCATTTTCGGCGCCGGTCGTTTGCCACAAGTTGGGGAAGGTGTTGGCAGGGCGTTGAGAAGCTTCAAGAAAGAGGTCCACGACGTCCCTCCGGCCTCGACACAAGATCAACAGATTACCGAGTCCCAATCGGTTCAGGCTCAGGCGACCGCGGTCGTCACGACTCAGGCACCGGCGGCCGGCCCGATGTCCGCGAGTGCCAAGCCCAACACTCCCTATGCTCCTGGTCCTGAAATGACGCCCGGTACAACCGCGTCGTTGCTGTATGGTGGGGGGCCTCAATCCGCCCAAGCGGCTGCTGTTCCCAATCGGGGAGCGCCGGTCGCGGCGCCGGTTTCGACTCAACCTGTGGTGTCAATGGAAGAGCGTGCGGCAGCTCCCACTCCGGTGGCCCGCGGCCAGTACCCGCCGTTGCCGCCGGGAGCTCAGCAGAAGCCGGCGGTAAAACGCCCGTCGGCTATTGTGAATAAAGACGCGGTGGCCAGGGTGCAGGCACAACAGGCTGCCATGAAAGCCAAAGCTGCGCAGGCTGCGCCAGGCATGTCTCCAGAAGAAATGCAGAGTCTCGGAGAGGGCATGGGCGATTTGTTGCGGACGTTCCGGCAAGCCGTGGCTGATGTTCGTGACACGGTCGATCCGCAGATGCGAACGATCCAGGCTGAAATGGATGCGGCGCAAAAGGAAATCCAACAGTCTCTTGATGCTGCCACGGAACGGTCAGCTGACCAGGTAGATCCTCAGAAGTCCGCGTGATAGCACGACCTCGATCTTGAGGCGGTGCGTGGGGGAGAGACGCAAGAAGGTCAGGAATTGGCCCGGCTTCTGTTCAGTGCCTCGACCAAATTCACCAGGAGATCTTGCGTCTTCTTGTCGATATCCACAAACTGAACACCCATGCCAGGGAATAGGAGATACCGCTCCGGTCTGCTGCGAACCCAGGCGACCTTGGCTTTGGCCCTCAGTTGTTCATAGGGTCGATCAGGGAGCGAAAATTCGAGGGACAATTCCGTTCCTTGCTTCAGCGGGGAACTGCTCTCGATAAAGAATCCTCCCCCGCCGATCCCGCCGGTGAGGCCGTCGAAGGCGGTTCCATCAGGTGCCGTACAATGCACTTTGACCGCCAGCGGGGCGCGAGGGTGTGCACGGCAATGGGCGAATCTGCCCTGACTCTCGCCGTCGAGCACCTGTTCGATCACCGTTCCCCAAGGCACGTCGCCGAGCAATTGGCCGGACGCATCGAGCACGTCGATCGTTTCGCGGTCAGGATCGATGATGAGGGTCTTGCCTTGGTGGGCGGCTGTAGAGGTGACGGGAAATTTCATGTCTGCGGTTCAGTGTGCACTGCCGAATGACGAGAAACTACGCGGCCTTGTTCTGATCTGGAGCCGATTTGACCAACGCGAGAATCCGGTCGCGGATCTCCGGCGCCACCTCTGTAAATCGAACGCCCATTCCGGGATTGAACGTGTAGTGGTCGGCTTTCGGACAGGCCCATGCCACCACTCCCTTGGCCTGAAGCCATTCTCCCGGGTTTTCTGGCAGCGAGAACTCCATGGAGAGTTTGGTGCCGATCGGCAGCGGAGACTGGCTCTCGATGAACAATCCGCCGCCTCCGATCCCGCCAGCTCGCCCTTCGAATCGTTGCCCTTCCGGCATGTTGTAGCGCACTCGAAACGTAAGCGGGATGCGCGGCTCTGCCCGGACTTCCTTTTGAACGGGCAGTTTACGATATGCCATGATCTGATCGATCACGAAGTCCCACGACAAACTGCCGATCGGTTCTCCGTTGATTCCCAGGAGCGTGACAACCTCATGAGCTGGGTCCAGCTCAAGCGCTTTGCCTCGATGACGGAGACTGGATGCCACAGGGTATTTCACAGGTCCTCCCTTTGCCCTCAGCGGAGTTGCACGTGGCAAGTATAGCGCAGTGTTTCCAGTTGTCGAGCAAAGCCGAGAGTCTTGCATGAGTGAAGCGGGGTCTGACGGGGGAATCGGCTGGACGGAAGAGAGACACGCTGGAAGGATCGAAAACGGCGGGCTGCCCGGATGAAGCAGCCCGCCAGTTCACGTTACATTACGCGCTCTTAGCTTCCATGTCTTGTTCGAAAATACGGATCGGCGGGTTTTTCCCCATGATGGCGTCTTCAGTGATCACCACCTCTTTGATCTGCTTCTGTGACGGGGCATCGTACATCACGTCCAGCATGACTTCTTCCAAGATCGCCCGAAGTCCACGCGCCCCGGTCTTCTGCGCGTAGGCCTTTCGCGCCACGGCTCCCAACGCGCCTTCGGTGAATCTCAGTTTCACCTTTTCGAACGACAGCAGCTTTTCATATTGCTTTGAGAGGGCGTTACGCGGTTCGGTCAGGATACGGATCAGCGCCCGTTCATCCAATTCCTCCAACGTGGCCACAACCGGCAATCTCCCGACGAATTCAGGGATCAGCCCGTACTTCAGGAAGTCTTCAGGCTGCACCTTGGCAAGCAGATCGCCCAACCGGACCTCGTGCCGCGCACGGATCTCCGCTCCAAATCCCATCGCCTTCCGATTGAGGCGCTGCTCGATGATTTGTTCCAGACCGACGAACGCTCCGCCGCAAATGAACAGGATGTTGCCGGTGTTGACCTGTATGAATTCTTGGTGCGGATGCTTTCGGCCTCCCTGAGGAGGGACGTTCGCGACGGTGCCTTCGATGAGTTTGAGCAGCGCTTGCTGGACACCTTCGCCGGACACGTCACGTGTAATTGACGGGCTGTCGCTCTTGCGGCTGATCTTGTCTATCTCATCGATATACACGATGCCGCGCTCAGCCCGCGCCACATCATAGTCGGCCGCCTGCAAAAGCTTCAGGATAATGTTTTCGACGTCCTCGCCCACGTACCCGGCCTCCGTGAGCGTCGTCGCATCGGCGAGCGTGAACGGCACATCCAGATACTTCGCCAAGGTCTGGGCCAAGAGGGTTTTCCCTGTGCCGGTCGGGCCGACCATAAGGATGTTGCCCTTCTGGAGCTCGATGTCGTCGACTTCCTTCTCCTTGGACGAAATGCGCTTGTAATGATTATGGACGGCAACGGACAGGATTCGTTTGGCACGCTCCTGCCCCACGACGTATTGATCGAGATGATGTTTGATTTCAGCCGGTTTCTTGAGTTTGGAGGAGATCTCTTCCTTCGCCTCCTCCCAATCTTCGGCAATGATGTCGTTGCAGAGATTCACGCATTCGTCGCAGATGTACACGGTCGGCCCGGCAATCAGCTTTCGGACTTCGTCGCGGCTCTTTCCGCAAAAAGAGCATCGCAAGTGTCGGTCCATCTTTTCTTGCTTGGCCATGTTCCCCCCTGTTACTTGGTCTTGGCTCCGTCTCTGCCGATGTCGCCGGGTTCCGCTGCCTTGATGGTTTTCGGTGGACGCGTAATGACTTCGTCAATGAGCCCGTATCGCTTGGCTTCCTCTCCGGACATGAAATAATCCCGTTCGGTGTCGTGGGCGATCTTCTCGATCGGCTGTCCGGTATGTTTCGCCATGATCTCGTTCAATCGCTCACGGATCTTCAGGATTTCTCTGGCGTGAATATCAATCTCCGTGGCTTGTCCCTGGAAACCGCCCAATGGCTGGTGGATCATCACCCGTGCGTTGGGCAGCGCAAACCGTTTGCCCTTCGTGCCGGCGGTCAGCAGCAGTGCCCCCATGCTGGCGGCCTGGCCGAGGCAAATCGTGTTGATGGGCGGTTTGACGTACTGCATCGTGTCGTAGATGCCCAATCCGGCTGTGACGCTGCCTCCAGGAGAATTGACGTAGAGGTTGATATCCTTCTCAGGGTCTTCCGCTTCGAGAAACAGTAGTTGCGCGATGACGAGGTTGGCAAACACGTCATCGATCGGGGCTCCGAGGAAAATGATGCGGTCCTTGAGCAGCCGCGAATAGATGTCATACGCGCGTTCGCCTCGATTGGTTTGTTCGACTACGATTGGGACCAACATGCCGTCAAATCCTTTCCTCGGCGGTATCCCGACTACACCCAACGTGGATGCGCCGACACCGTATGGCTCTTATCCCTGAATGACCGCGTGGCGGTAGACGAAATCCAGCGCCTTGTCCGCCAAGATCTTTGTGCGCAATTTCTCAATGGACTCCTGGCCGCCTGCCTGGATCATCTTCACGAGATCCGCCACTGGCATCCGGAGCTCCGAGGCTAGTTTCGCCACTTCATGGTTCAAATCTTCCTGACTGACGGACAGGCCTTCCTTTTCCGCGACCGCTTCGAGAATCAGCCCCACTTTCACACGGCGGCTCGCCGCGTCTCGATGCTCCTCCCGAATCTGCGCGACCGCTTCTCCGGCAGCCGGAGAAGACGGGTCCAGGCCCTGGCCTCGCTGCCGCTCTTGGAGTTTCTGCCGGACGATGGTTTCGAGCTCTTGTTCTACCAGCGTCTCAGGAAGGTCAAAATGATGGGTGTCGGCTAGGCGCGAAAGGATGGTGTCCTTGTAGGACTCTTCGATGTCTCGTTTGAGGGCCTGTTCCATTTGGCCGCGCAGCTTGTCTTTCAATTCCTGGAGCGAGGCATAGGCCCCGCAGTCTTTGGCGAATTCGTCGTCAAGCGCGGGCAGCGTTTTCTGCTTGACCGCCGCGATACTCAGACGGAACTGGACGGTCTTGCCGGCGACTCGAGGGTCGGGATGGCCGGGCGGATAGGGTTGGGCGATCTCAACGACGTCCCCTTCTTTCTTGCCGGTCAAGTGCGCATCGATGTCAATTCCCAACAAGGCGGTCTTCGATCCGAGTCTGTGGAGGTGACCTTCCTTTTTCGAACCTTCGAGCGGCACGCTGTCCAAAAACCCTTCGAGGGACACAACGGCATAATCGCTGTCAGCCAGGGGTGTTCCGGCTGGAGCTGCGTCCAATCGGGCGTGTTGCTCGCGCAGGACGTCCAGCCCTCGGTCTACCTGCTCCTCGGTCACCGTCCGCTTGTCCTGTTTGAGCGAGATGGGGTTGGGGGCCTTATAGTCGCGCAGTTCGATCGTTGGCTTGATTTCAACAGTGGCCGTAAAGGTAAAGGGCTCATCTTTTTTGATCTTGACGCGGTCGAGGGGCGGAATGTCCACGACGACCGGGCTGATCCCCGCTTGTTTGACGGCCTGTTCGTAATAATCCGGAACAAGACCTCGGATCACGTCCTCTTCCACGGCTTTGGCATAGCGCTTTTCCAAAATGGCCAGTGGGGCCTTGCCGGGGCGAAATCCTGGAATCCGAACCTGTCGATTTAATTCGACATAGGCTTTGGAAAATCGCTGCGATACTTCATCGGCCGGCACCTCGATTTTCAGCGCCCGTTTCATGGGGCCCAATTCCGTCATCTCCATCTTCATCTAAACCAGCGTCTTTCTTTCAGAAGCCAGGCGACCTGGCCACGGTGTCTTGAGTCGTGGTGCGAGAGGGGGGACTTGAACCCCCACGGTTCCCCACGAGATCCTAAGTCTCGCGCGTCTGCCAGTTCCGCCACTCTCGCACAAGTGAGCATCTGCGCAGAGTTCCTCCGCGGCATCTCGAACCGCAAATCCACGCGATATTGTACTGCGGTTGTACCGTTGGATGTATCCAAGTGTCAACCCATACGATCGGGGAATTGGGATATGACCCAATCGTCCCCATTACATGTAGAATCGACTGGATTCTTCGATAAATCCCAGGGGATAAGCCTCCATTCACCTTGCCGGTCACTAGGGCACATGTTAAGATGCCGCCTCTTTAAGGGCGCCTGGCCGCGGAGAGGTGCGAGAGTGGACGAATCGACATGCTTGGAAAGCATGCGTCGGGGCAACTCGACCGTGGGTTCGAATCCCACCCTCTCCGCCACCATTTGCCACGGCAAATGGTGGCGAGATCTCGCCATGTAAATGGCGGATCCGCCATACCACACGGCGTGTGACTCGCCCGCTCTTTCCGCTGTATCGAGATGATTGCGGACGGATAAACACCACACGTGTTTTGAGTCATCGGGTGAATGCCATTAGTATGAAAAGTAGTATGAAAAGGGGCTGGGCCCTGTGCGACGGAACCCTGTGAACCCCGCCAGATCCGGAAGGAAGCAACGGTAAGCGGTCAGTTCTGTGTGCCGCAGGATCACCTGGCCCCGCTCCTTCGAGGGCGTATCTCTTGAAACCTCAGCTGTGAAACGTTTGAGCTTCGAACGACTGACGAACCACCCATAACGAACCACGCACCATGGACTATCAGGTCTCCGCCCGTAAATACCGCCCCGGCACGTTTGATGATGTGATTGGGCAGCCGCATGTCGTGCAGACCCTCATGAATGCGGTTTCAACGAAGCGGATTGCCCACGCCTACTTGTTTTCCGGTACACGCGGAGTCGGAAAAACGACTGTCGCGCGCATTCTCGCCAAGGCCCTGAACTGCGAGCAGGGGCCCACCGGGCAGCCCTGTAATGTCTGTGTCAATTGCCAGGAAATCTCTCAGGGCAGCGCCGTCGACGTCGTGGAGATCGATGGCGCCTCCAACACCAGCGTGGACGATGTGCGCGAGATCCGGGAGAACATCAAGTTCACGCCATTTCGCGGCCACTATCGCGTCTACATCATCGATGAAGTGCACATGCTGTCGAATTCGGCGTTCAATGCTTTGCTGAAGACGCTCGAAGAACCGCCCGCTCACGTCGTCTTCATTTTTGCGACGACGGAGATCCACAAGATTCCGGCGACGATCTTGTCGCGATGCCAGCATTACAACTTCCGCCGGATTGCGCGGGCTGAGATCGTGGCGCGGCTCCGCCACGTGGCCCAACAAGATTGTCTCGTGATGGAAGAGCGCAGCTTCCTTGCGCTGGCGCGAGCCAGCGAAGGCAGCATGCGGGATGCGTTGAGTCTGCTCGATCAGGCCGTGGCCTTCGGCGGCAAGACGATCAGTCATCCGGATCTAGAAGTGTTGCTCGGCGCCGTGCCGCAAGAGTTGGTGCAGGGGATCATCCGTGCCGTGATGGCCCAAGACAGTCCTGCGGCTCTCACTGTTCTGGCGAACGTGATGGACCAAGGGCAGGACTTGCGGGCGTTCTGCGCCGAACTCGTCGAGCACATCCGTAATCTTCTCGTGGCGGCCGTGGTTCCGCCGACTGAGTTGCGCACGTTGATCGAATCTTCCGATGAAGATCTGACGCAACTGGCGACGGATGCCAAGATTCTGACTCCGGAACAGCTTCAGGAATTGATGGCCATCTTCACGCAAGCGGAAGACTCGCTGCGTTTCAGCGCCCATCCACGCTTCGTCATGGAGACCGCGGCGATTCGGGCGACACGGTTAGTACGTCAACGGGAAAGCGGCCAGGCCCGGCCCCTTCAGTCGGCATCGACCCCCTCGAATCCAAGATCCTCTGTCCCTTCTCAGGCGGGCAAAGTCGAAACGGCCGGTTCCGCCACCACGGCATCGGCTGTCCTTCCTCCGCTGTCGGAGCGGGGTCCTTCGGCTGTTTCCCGATCCGCCGTCTCGTCGCAAGCGAAACCTGAAGGACAATCGGCTCCGATCCAATCAGCCGATCCATCCCGTGCCAAAGAAACCATCGCTGCCCCAGCTGCTCCCCTTGCGGCGACGCCCCAGCCACCGAATCGGCAGCCGACCTTGAATTGGGATGCGGTTCAAGACCAAGTGGCCGCCGCTCTTCCCAATATCGCGCCGTTCCTGGAGGCTGGCAGGTTTGTAGGAATGGAGGGTAATCTTGTGACAATTGGGTTCGCCAAACAGGCCACCTTGGCTCGAACGCGGCTGGAGAAGGAAGAGCATCTGCTGGCCTTGGCAAGAATCTGCCAGGAAGAATCGGGCCAGCCCGTTCGTGTTCGCATTGTCGAACTGTCCGAGACGGATCCACCGGGTCCGACGATGGCCCAAGTGCGGGCGGCCAAAGAACAGGACCAGCGGCTGGTAATGTTCCAGCAAGCGCGGGCGAATCCCACGGTGAAACAAGCGCTCGAGATCTTCGGTGCGGAGTTGGCCGAGGTTCGTCGTGTAGCTCAGAAGGAGGCGACCGAATGAAAAATCCCTTCGGCAATATGAACAACATCCTCAAACAGGCTCAGGCCATGCAGGAACAGATGGCCCGGATTCAAGAGCAAGCGGCGTCCAAGACCGCGACCGGGACATCCGGTGGTGGGATCGTCACGGTGACGGCGAACGGCGCCATGCAAATCGTCAGTGTGGTGATCGATCCGGAGGTCGTCAAGAGCGGCGATGTCGATATGCTGCAGGATCTGGTCGTCGCGGCGACCAATGAGGCACTGAGAAAGGCCAAGGAACTGATGGAAAGCGAGATGAAAGCCTTGACCGGCGGGATGAAGATCCCGGGCCTCTTTTAACCATGGCGGTTGATCAACAGGGATTACTGGCGAGACTCATCAAGGAATTGGTGCGTCTTCCCGGAGTCGGTCAAAAGAGCGCGCAGCGGTTGGCCTTTCATCTGTTGAAGGCCGAACGAGAGGACGCCCTGCGCCTCGCCGATGCGATCAGAGCAGTGAAGGATGGGCTGGCGTTCTGCCGGCAATGCCGCAATATTGCCGAGGGAGACTTGTGCGAATTTTGTCTCGACCCGAAGCGAGACCGAGCAAAAATCCTCGTCGTTGAAGAACCAAGTACGCTCTATGCCGTAGAGCGGGCCGGCGCGTATCGCGGCCTCTACCATGTGTTGTTAGGTGCGCTATCCCCGCTCGATGGTGTCGGACCTGAAGACATCCGAGCGGAGGAACTCGTCGATCGCGTGAAACTGGGCGGTGTGGACGAAGTCATTCTTGCGACCAACCCCACCATCGAAGGCGAAGCAACTGCGATTTATCTCACCAGGCTTCTGAAACCCTTCGGCGTGCGGGTCTCTCGCATCGCCTACGGGATTCCCGTCGGAATGGATATCGAATATGCGGACGAAGTAACGCTGCTCAAGTCCATTGAGGGACGACGAGATTTGTAGGGCAGATGGTTCCCCGCCCGTTGACCCTTTCTCAATCGGGCTGCTATATTTTCAACCTAATTTTCACAACGGAAGGGTGGGCTATGAAAGTTCGTTCCACCGCCAAACGTGCGTCTGCAAGACCCTCATCAGGCTTAGCCACAACACGCTCCGAGGGCAAGAAAAAGAAAGCCGGCACCGCGCCGGCGAAATACCCCGACATCCGCCGCGATCTCGAGCGCCAACGCGCGGCTATTCTCGACGAAGCGGGAGAGGTTCTCACGAACCGGCCCGGTCACGAAGCGTTTCCCGATGTCAGCGATCAAGCTTCGGCCGAGGTGGACCAAAATTTTTCCATGCGGATCCGGGATCGCGAGCGGAAACTGCTTAAGAAGATCGATGAGGCGCTGGATCGGATGAACGCGTCAACCTACGGGATCTGTGAGGCCTGTGGAGGGGAGATTCCCTATAAGCGGCTTAAAGCTCGCCCTGTCACCACCCTCTGCATTGAGTGTAAAACTGCCCAAGAAGAAGAAGAGCAGGCCCGCCGATAAGTTCTTCCCCGTCTCGCATTATTGTTTCAGTATCTTGATCCGTTCGCGAGCCCGGGCCGCCCGCGTGTCTTCCTCGGGGTTATCTTCCACCAGGGCCAAGTACGTTTCATATTCTGCCAATGCGCGTTTGGGATTGGTCTGCTCGATCGCTTCCGCCAGATTATAGCGGGCCACGGCATAGTTGGGTCGCAGCGTGACGGCCCGTTCGAATACTCCTACGGCCGCAGCTCTGTCACCGAGTTTGACATGAACGGTGCCGAGGTTGTTGAGGACCTCCGGAATGTTGGGCCTGATCGAAAGGGATTGCAGCATCGCGGTTTTCGCGTTCTCAAGTTGTCCCTTGCCCGCCCACGAAAGGCCCAACTTGTGATGGGCCTCAGCCAGCCACACTTTGTTCGTAAACCCGCTGGCAATGGCTCGTTGATAGGCATCGGCCGCGGCGTCATAATTCCTGTCGCCACAGTAAGCCAGCTGGGCAGTTTGCCCACGGGCGAATTGCTGCAGCGATGTGAACGGTTCCTTGTCTTCACTCCCTTGACTCTCGATTTTCTGTCCGCTTTTCCCTGCCCCCGAGCTTCTGAGCCGATCGAGAAACTCCCGGCGGTAGGGAGAGAACAGCCGCACATACGGGTCAATGCTGAATGACGCCTGAAGCAGGATGGGGTGTTTGGGTGAGCCGGTCACCAAATATTGCGTGGTGCTCTTCTCATCCCCGGTCTCGTAGAGTGCGCTGGCGTCCATGCTCGCTTTCGTTTCCAATTGCGCGACGCTGAGGTAAAACTCCAACGCTGGTTTCAGCCGAGACAGAGTGTCCCGGAGGACGGGATAGGGGTCAAGATTCAACCCTTTGGCAAACGTGAAGAGGGCACCAACAAGAATCCCATCCTCATCGAAAAAATACGATTCATCTCCAAGGGAAGCCCCCTTCGTATGCGACAGCAGGATTTCCTGTCCGCTTCCCCAGGCACTTGTCTGGTAGCTCGCGGGAGTCCGCTTCTTGATGAACACTGTCTTACGGTCGCAGAGTGAGACTGATTTGAGCAAGACGAGATCGCTTGCCGAAGGAGGAAGATTGGGACGAACGGAATCGGCCTGCTGGCCGCATCCGCTCATGACGCCGAGTGTGAACAAGCAACCTATCAGAACTCGACGATGGTCAGGGATACCCATGAACACTCTTTCTGCAATAAAGGGTCGCCCCAAACAATACATGATTTAGAGGAACGAGGCGAAGGGGAAAAAGAGAGGCCTGCTTCCTGGATAGGCGCAGGCCCCCTTAAGCGGGTGGAATTGCCTAGGCTAGCGGCGTTGCGCGTCCAGCATATTGTCTTCAGCTGTGTAGCCGAAGAGATAGGGAATGTTGCCGCCTAGAGTATAGACCGGGCGATTGATCCCATAATCGAAACCGTGGCCAATCGGGTGCGATATGAACCCAATCCAGCGAAGCGGATGGTCATTGACGGCTGATCCGGCGGCTGGGTCTGAGTAGACCAATGCGGTGCTATCCAGAATGTTGTAAATGCTCGTTGGGGGCGTATATTCCTTTTCATCTGCAGTCTGGTGACCAGCTGTGGCACAACCAGCCGCAACCATGGCTAGCATCGCGATACCAAGAGCCCACGACGGTGCTGTCATCATATTACCTCGCTTGTTTCAGTCCAACGCCGAATGGTGATGGTCGGTTAAGGTTTCCCAAAATCTAGAGGAAGTGTAGCCGACAACCCCTGGTCTGTCCAGGATTCCGGCCGATTTGTCGCGCCCAGAAAAATCGCTGTCTTGCGAGTGCCGTGCGGGCTGAATTCGGAAGGAGGACAGATGGTGGGCGATACAGGTATCGAACCTGTGGCCTCTTCCGTGTGAAGGAAGCGCTCTACCACTGAGCTAATCGCCCATTGCGCGGAGTCTAGCATGGGCTTTCGGCAGGGTTCAATCTCCGCAGGCTTCCCATATCCTTGGCGCGTCTGCCCAGCCGCTGCCTTGACTTCCCCAAAACACGGTTTCTAGAATGAGCCCCTTCCTCGCAAGGAGTGCCGGTGCATGAGAGATGACATTGTCATCGTGGGCGGCGGTTTGGCCGGGTCTGAAGCGGCATGGCAGGCTGCGAATCGTGGGGCCAGAGTCACGCTCTACGAAATGCGTCCGAAGGAAATGACCAAGGCGCACAAGACCGGTGGCTTAGCCGAGTTGGTGTGCTCGAATTCGCTGGGTTCCGTCGATCCGCAGAATGCCCCCGGTATTCTCAAGGAAGAAATGCGCCGGCTGAATTCTCTGATCATCGCGTCAGCCGAACGTGCGCGGGTTCCGGCTGGATCGGCTCTGGCGGTCGATCGGGAGCAGTTCTCTTTACGAGTGACCCAGGCGTTGGAGGGCCATCCCAACATCAGAATCCTTCACGAGGAAATCGCCGACATTCCCACCGATTGCGTGTGTATCGTGGCGACCGGTCCGTTGACGTCGGATACACTCTCGCATGCCATTCGTGCCGTGACGCAATCGCAGCATCTCTACTTCTATGACGCCATCTCGCCGATCATCGACGCGGATTCGATCGACATGGCCGTTGCCTTCAGGGCGTCACGTTATGGCAAGGGCGACGACGATTATCTCAATTGCCCGATGACGCAGGAACAGTACGACACCTTCTATGAGGCTCTCGTTGCGGCTGAGAAAGTGCAGCCGAAAGACTTCGAAAAAACGCCGTATTTTGAGGCGTGCATCCCAATTGAAGTGATGGCGGAGCGCGGGCGGCAAACGATGCAGTTCGGCCCTTTGAAACCGGTTGGTTTGGAAGATCCGCGCACCGGATTGCGCCCGGCCGCTGTGGTCCAGCTGAGAACGGAAAACAGTCATCGTACCTGCTACAACCTCGTGGGGTTTCAGACCAAGCTGACCTATCCTGAACAGAAACGGGTCTTCCGGCTGATTCCAGGTCTGGAGCGCGCGGAGTTTCTCCGATACGGCAGCTTGCACCGGAACACGTTTATCAACTCTCCCCAGTTGCTCACGAACACCTTGCAATTCAAGGCTCGCGCCACATTGTTTTTTGCCGGACAACTGGTCGGCGTGGAGGGCTATACCGAATCCGCCGCGATGGGGGGCTTGGCCGGCGTCAATGCGGCACGGCTGCTGACGGGGGAACCGCCGGTCACCCCTCCGCCTACAACGGCACATGGCTGCCTCGTCTCTCACGTTGCCTTGTCAGATCACCGCCACTTCCAACCGATGAATACCAATTTTGGCCTGTTTCCGCCTTTGCCCAATGCTCCACGAGACAAAGAGGCGAAGCGGCGGCTGATCGCCAAACGGGCGCTTGAGGATTTCGAATCATGGAAGACCAGATCCGGACTTTCGTGAACTTCCTGGAGGCTGAACGGGATGCCTCGTGTGAAACCGTTCGCAATTACCGATCGGATCTGCGGCAGCTGGCCTCGTTTCTTCATGCGGCAAATCATGGGTCAGGACTGCTACGGGCCGCCGACGTCACAACCGAACAGATTCGAGCCTATCTGCACTGGCTCGACCGGAAGGGGGAGAAAGCCGCATCTCTCGCGAGGAAACTAGCCTGTCTTCGGAGTTTCTACCGGTTTCTGGTGCGTGAAGGGTTGGTGCAGAGAAATCCGACCGAAGACCTCAAGAGTCCCAAGTTGCCGAAACCGCTTCCTCGAGTACTGACGAAGGACGACGCCGGTGCATTGATGGACTTTCCGACGGGAGAGTCCTCGCTTTCCCTGCGCGATCGGGCTCTACTCGAAACCTTGTATTCCACCGGTGCACGGGTGAGTGAAGCCGTCGGGATCAACATGGGGGATCTCAGCCTGGTGGAAGGGCTGATTCATTTGCGCGGCAAAGGACGGAAGGAACGCGTGGTCCCGATCGGCCAGGTGGCGATAGGCGCCATTACACGGTATCGGCAGTCGCTGGCTGCGTCCACCGGCAGCCAGGAGTTCTCCGCACCCCTGTTCTTGAACCACCGTGGGGGCCGAATCACGACGCGGAGCGTGGCTCGCATTGTGGCACAGTACTCCCGCCTCCTGGCCGGTGGGGCGGTCAGCCCACATGCGCTGCGCCATTCCTTTGCCACTCATCTCCTCGATGAAGGTGCCGATCTCCGGTCGATTCAGGAAATGCTCGGCCATGCGTCACTGAGTACGACACAGAAATATACGCATTTGGCAGCGGACCAGCTTGCCGCGGTTTATGATCGCGCACATCCGCGGGCGCGCCCGTCGGGGGCTGCCGTGACACGAAAGGATCACAAGCCGTCATGACCATTCGCTCCACGACCATCTTATGCGTCCGCCGTGCCGGGCGAGTCGCCATGGGCTGTGACGGCCAAGTCACAGTCGGTACCACGGTGATGAAGCACAATGCCAAGAAGCTCCGGCGTCTCTATCACGATCAGGTGCTCGCCGGCTTTGCCGGGGCGACGGCCGACGCGTTTACGCTGTTTGAGAAATTCGAAGGGAAATTGGAAGAGCACCGGGGCAACTTAACAAGGGCGGCAGTCGAGCTTGCCAAGGACTGGCGAACCGACCGTGTTCTACGCCGCTTGGAAGCGTTGCTTGCCGTGGCGGGCCGGGAGCAGTCCTTCATCATTTCAGGGACCGGCGACGTCGTCGAGCCGGAAGACGGGATTCTGGCCATAGGCTCAGGGGGGGCCTATGCCTTGGCAGCGGCCAGAGCATTGCTGGGGCATTCCCCATTGGACGCGGCGGCTGTTGTCACTGAAGCGATGCAGATCGCCGGTGCGATCGACATTTATACCAACCAGCAGATCATCGTCGAGGAACTACACGGATAAGCCAAGGATACGCAAGGACATGACGCACCACACCAGTGCCGCCGACTCATTGAATCTCAACAGCCTCACCCCGCGGCAGATCGTGGAGGAGCTGAATCGCTATGTCATCGGGCAAAAAGACGCCAAGCGCATGGTGGCCATCGCGCTCCGCAATCGGTGGCGCCGACAGCAGCTCTCGCCGGACTTGCGGGACGAGGTTATGCCGAAGAACATCATCATGATCGGACCGACCGGGGTGGGAAAGACGGAGATCGCCAGGCGGCTGGCCAAGCTGGCTCAGGCTCCGTTCATTAAGGTCGAAGCCTCCAAGTTCACGGAAGTCGGCTACGTCGGGCGTGACGTGGAATCCATCATCCGGGACCTGACCGAACTGGCCATCAATATGGTGAAATCCCATCGTCTGGACGCGGTACAGCACAAGGCCGAGCAACTTGGGGAAGAACGGCTGCTCGACCTGCTGCTGCCCCAACCCCCGCCGAGACCTGGATTCATGGAGGGGCAGGGCGAGCCTCCCGCTACGACGGCCCATGATTCCTACGAGGCCACCAGGTCGAAACTGCGGCTCCAACTGCGCGACGGCAAGCTCGACGAGCGGACCGTTGAAATGGAGGTCAAGGAGCGCAGCATGCCGGTTGGCGTCATCTCCAACATGGGCGGAATGGATGAGCTGGAAGGAAACCTCCGCGACATGTTGGGTGGAATGTTTCAGGGCAAGAAGAAGAAGCGGCTGATGAAAGTCCCGGAAGCTCTCAAGCACCTGACGCAGGAAGAGGCGCAGAAGCTCATCGACATGGATGAGGTGGTGCGTGAAGCTATCACCAAGGTCGAGCAAACCGGCATCGTGTTCCTCGACGAGATCGACAAGATCGCCGGGCGGGAGCGGACCATGGGGCCGGATGTCTCGCGGGAAGGCGTGCAGCGAGACTTGCTCCCCATCGTCGAAGGCTGTACGGTCAGCACGAAGCATGGCGCGGTGTTGACGGACCATATTCTCTTCATCGCGGCGGGAGCGTTTCACGTCGCCAAACCCTCCGACCTGATTCCAGAGCTGCAAGGGCGGTTTCCGATCCGTGTAGAGCTCAGCCCCTTGTCGAAAGAAGACTTTGTGCGTATCCTCACGGAACCGAAAGGGGCGCTGGTCCGGCAGTATCAGGCCTTGTTGGCGACGGAGGGGCTCACCGTGCAGTTTGCCCCGGACGGATTGGAGGCCATCGCCGACATTGCCGTGCAGGTCAATGAGCGGACGGAGAACATTGGAGCACGCCGTCTGTTCACGATCATGGAACGGCTGCTGGAACAGATCTCATTTGAAGGGGCCGAGTGGCCGGACAAGACCGTGAACATTACCGCCGACTATGTCCGTGAGCGCCTGAAAGACGTGGTGAAGGATCAGGATCTGAGCCGGTATATACTCTAGGAACTGCCAGCCGTCAGCTCCGCGCGGAACGCCGATTGCTGAGGGTGGAGACTGATGGCCGGGAGCGCACGCATGAATCGACTCATCAAGAAAGCCAGCGTCCTGATCGAGGCCTTGCCTTACATTCGGACCTTCCGCGGGAAGACCGTCGTGGTGAAGTACGGCGGCCATGCCATGACGGATGCATCCTTGAAGGAACGGTTCGCGCAGGATGTGGTGTTGTTGAAATACGTCGGGATCAATCCGGTCATCATCCACGGCGGAGGCCCCCAGATTGACAAGATGCTGGATCGGCTCGGCATCGAAGCGAAGTTCCGTCATGGGGTGCGGATCACCGATGAAGCTACGATGGAAATCGTGGAAATGGTCTTGGCCGGGCAAATCAACATGGAGATCACCGACCTTATCAATCGGCACGGGGGCAGCGCGGTCGGATTGAGCGGCAAGGACGGGGGCTTGATTCTCAGCAAGCCGCTCACGGCTAAGGCCTGGGCGGAAAGCCTGGAGCGCGACTTGGACGGAGAGGACGGTGAAGGAGACTTCGGTTTGGTGGGCGATATCGAGAAAGTTGACCCGGGCCTGTTACGCAACCTTCAAGAAGACCACTACATCCCCATCATCGCGCCGATCGGCACGGATCGAGAGGGGAATACGTACAACATCAATGCCGATCTGGTGGCCGGCGCGATTGCCGGCGCCTTGCGTGCGGAAAAGCTCGTTATGATGACGGATATCAAAGGGATCCGCGACGCCAAGGGGCGCCATCTTTCGACTGTCTCGCGCAAGGACGTCCAACGCATGGTGAAGAAAGGGACGATCACGGAGGGCATGCTGCCAAAAGTACATGCCTGCCTCGATGCGTTGGCGGGAGGAGTCGGAAAAGCTCATATCATCGACGGGCGGGTTCCCCATGCCGTCCTGCTCGAGATCTTCACGCGCAAGGGCATCGGCACGGAAATCGTTGCGTAATGTCGTTCGTCCACCGTCACACGTGAACCCACCAACGGCTCCCGCAAAGACCAGGCTGATGGCGCATCTCCGTGCCCTGGTCGGCGAACGTCATCCCCTGTCCTCACCAGCCGGTCTTAACCGGACAGCACGCTATCTCGGTGAGCAGTTCTCCAAGGTTGGCCTCACCGTCGCCACGCACGAATTCGAGGCATTGGGCGGTATCCATCGCAACGTGATCGGAGCAGCCCATCAGCCGTCAGAACAGGGCCAACCGGTTCAACCGCCCCTGATCGTCGCCGCACACTATGACACCGTACCGGGCTCGCCGGGAGCGGATGACAATACAAGCGCATTGGCGGTATTGCTCGATGTGGCGCACCGAATCAAACAGACCTCGCTCAACCGACCCGTCCACTTCATTGCATTTTGCCTCGAAGAGGAGGATCTCTTGGGTAGTCGTGCCTACGTCACCCATCTCACAGAGACACGCAAGCCCGTGCAGGGTGCGATCATACTCGAATGTGTGGGCTACGCGCGTGAAGATGAAGGGTCGCAAAAGATTCCGCCTGGCGTCCCGATCGACGTTCCCACGGTTGGAAACTTTCTGGCCGTCATCGGGAATCAAGCCTCAGCCGATTTGACTCACTCCGTGAGCCAAGCCATGAGACGGCATATGCCCATCGTGCCGCTCATCGTCCCTGGCAACGGCGAGCTCCTGCCCGACACCCGTCGCAGCGACCACACATCATTCTGGGAGCAAGGATTCCCCGCCGTCATGCTCACCGACACGGCCAACTTCCGTAACCCCCACTACCACCGACCTAGCGATACGATCGACACGTTGAACCTGGATTTCTTGGCTGCCGTCGCTGATGCGGTGACGGCAGCGGTCATTGATCTGGCCGGGATAGCTGATACGTAGCATTCCATCTCCGAGTTGGCTAGACTGTCCCACCGATAGACCTTCCTGCGAGAACAACCGATCATGAAATTGTTCATAGAGACTCAAGAACTCGCCCGCCGATTCAATGAAGATGAAGCGGTATGGCGCCGGTATCAGCAGAAGCGCGACCTACGCCGGTTGTTCGGCTCGCGGAGCCTGCTTCCGGAAGAAGTCCTTGACGACTGTGACTGGCTCGAAGCGGAACGGGAGGGCCGCGAGAAACGCTACCTAGGGAAGCCGATTTGATGATACGGACCAAATCCATCGAAACGCTCATCCGCACACTTCGCGGACGCAAGGTGATTGTTGAACGAGACCTTGCCAATCGCTATGGGGTGGCAACCTCGCGATTGCATTAAGCCGTGAAGCGGAACCGCCGCCGGTTTCCAAGCGACTTCGCGTTTCAGGTGAAGCGCCAAGGACTTGCCAACTTGATTCCGCAAGCGGCGATTCAAGTTTGGGCTATTTTGTAGTTGTCTCGGAGTAGAGGGACTGGTTAATGTCAGACGCCGAACATTTACAGCCTCCGTCCCCGCCTTTCGATGACACGCTCGTTGAAAAACTTCTTCAATGGCCTGAAAGCAGTGGATTTGAATGCAAACGCCTGGCAGGAAAATTGGCCTCCGTTCTCGAAACCGTCGTTGCCTTTGCTAATACCGACGGCGGCATTATCGCTCTAGGTTTCGAAGATCCTGGGAAAGCCAAGGGACGTGAACGTGTGTATGGCATCCAAGAGAACCTCACCAACTGGGACGAGCTGAGGCGTCACTTGCAGTCTCGTATTACCGAGCCGAACTTACTCACCTGCGCACCGATTGAAATCGGATGCACACTTCGTAATGGCGGAAAAGGCTCTGTCATTTTTTTGAAGGTGGAGAAGAGCCCTCGTATCCATTCCATCGTTGACGATGGCACATGGATCAGGCTCGACAAAGGCAATAAGGAGCTAACGGCTAATGAGATTACGGACCTGTCCTTTGCCCGAGGGACTATTTCCGTGGAAGCACAATTGGAGCCAATCGAAATCGATCTGCTCGATACAGACTATTGGAAGCAGTATGCCCAACATCGCAGATTGACACGTCCGATTGCCGAGGCCATGAAGCATGTAGGCCTCGCTCGGCCAGATGCGCAAGGAGTTCTACGTCCCACACGTGCGGCTGTTCTCCTCTTTGCCGAAGAACCATCCGGCCTTCTTGGCAGCAAAGCAACTGTCCGAATCTTCCACTATCGAGGTAATCATATCGAGACCACTCCACAGCCAAATTTGCTCAAACCACCTCGGACAATCACCGGCCCCCTCATCCGCCAGATTCAAGATGCAACTGATTACGTCGTCAGTGAGCTGGCCAGTGGTATACAGATGGGTCCTCTCGGATTTGAGATCGTTCAACGCTATCCGCTTCGCGTCATCAAGGAAGCCATTACGAACGCCGTCATTCATCGAGACTATCGGTTGGCCGCCGATGTGCACGTTCGTATATTTTCTGATCTCATCGAAATTGAAAGTCCTGGTCTACTTGTTGGTCCCGTAACCGCTGCCAATATCAATACCATCGGCACACATGCCAGGAATTCCTCCATTATCAACCACCTGCGTGAGTTTCCTGTTCCGCCAAATCTAGATGCCGGAGAAGGAGTTCGTATGATGTTTGGAACGATGCAAGCCGGTGGGCTCTATCCCCCGCGCTATCTGACTCGCCCACATATTTCCAGGGAATCCGTGATTGTGTTTCTCCATAATGAGCATCGACCTACTGCCTGGGAACAGGTCAATCGCCACATTGATCAGCACGGTTTTATCGGTAATACAGAAGTCCGAGCCGCTATGGAAACGGATGATGTACTCACTGCATCCAAGCAGCTCAAGAAGTGGTGTGAACAGGGCCTTCTGATCGTTGTCAACCCCGAAGCCGGTACCAGAGCTCGTCGGTACAGCAAACCCAATATGCCCATACCTTCACAGTTGTTTTCTAACCTAGAAAGAAAACAACGAGTAGACAGAGAAGAAGGCGCGTAAAGTCAGTTACTTATAAAACCGTTGTTTTCCGAATTCAGAAGAGTGACCTGCAATTGACAAGCGAAAGACACCCACAGGCTAGTCGACCATTCGCCGCCCGCGTCGCCGAGATTCGGTCGATGAAATCGCCGCAAGCCGCCTCTCGCTCCCGGCATGGATGACCTATTCTACTCAATGCTGCTTTGCGGTCCTCTATGAATTTCAGACTTCGCACTCAAACCCGCCAAACCGTCCGCCGCGTGTTCGACCAGCTCAATTACAAGAGACTCGGTCCCGTCTATTGCTACGAAGGGGGCGAGGAGTTCTGGCGGGCGAAGCGGCGGCCCTGCGAGCGGCTGGGCATCAATATATCCCGGGCGCTCCTGAGAAAGTTGCCGCGTGGCGGGCGAAGCCTGTACGTAGGCGCCGGTGTTGCTGAGTTGCCTGTGCTGTTGGCTGAGGCAATGGATCTGCAACGCCACGTCGAACCCTATAACCTCCGCCGGTCAGAAGTCACCGCGCTCAACCGGGCTTGCCGTGGCACGCCGGTGAAGTTTTGCGCATCAACCGCGGAGAAGGCCAAGGGGACCTTCGATCATCTCTGGATCGTGAGCGTCCTCAACGACCCGGAGCGATTCCCAGACCTCTCACCGCTGTCCTATGGAAACCTCGATCCGGTCACGTTCAACCCCACAAGGTTTGAACAACAGCGTCGCATCGTCCGGTCGATCGTCGATCGCTGTATGCCCAAGCTCAGTTTGCCCGGTTGGGTCACGACCTCAACGGAGGAAGTGGTCTGGATCGCGGAGTGGTGTCATCGGCATGGTACTCCGTATCACGTTGAGCAGAGGCAATATCCAACCGCCTTGGTGGGCGACCCGATCAGTTTCGTTCGAATCGGGAGACGCAAATCACAAAGTGCGAAAGTTTGAAAGTGGCGATGTTGTGATCTGCCCAACTTGGCAACTTTTGAACTTTCATACTTACACTCTCACACTTTGAATCCCACGTTCTTCCCAGGATCGTCACGGTACTGCCCGGCGTACTTCACGTAGTTCTCGGCAGACTCCTTGATCCAGGCGAGCTCGTTGTCCGTCACAGACCGTCGGATTCTGGCGGGTGAGCCCAGGATGACGCTCTGTGGAGGAACGACGGTGCCCTCCACGACTAATGCCCCAGCTCCCACGACAGAATCCTCTCCGATCACGGCGCCGTCCATAATGATGGCGCCCATCCCGACCAGCACGCGATCCTTGATTGTGCATCCGTGCAGCACCACATTGTGCCCGACTGTCACGTCGTTTCCGATGATCAACGGGTGAGTATCGTGGGTCACGTGCAGCATGCTGAGATCCTGGATGTTGGTCCGATTGCCGATGCGGATATAATTCACATCGCCCCGGATCACGGTATGGAACCAGACACTGCACGCTTCGCCCATTACTACGTCCCCGATGACCACCGCGGTGTCTTCAATAAAGCAGGAGTTGGGAACAGTCGGCTTGATGCCTTGAAACGTGCGAATCATAGAGGCACTCTAGGGGAACGGCTTCCAGAATATCAAGACAGCCCTCTTGTGCGTTCGTTGACAGGCTTTTCAAGCCTCCCGTAGACTGCTTGAATGTCTACGCCTTTGATCCAGCTCGACCGAAAGAAAACCACCAAAAAGACGGCGCTTGCGAAGAAGACCGCTGCTGCTAAAAAAACGACCATCGGCTTCGTCAATCTGGGGTGCTCTAAAAACCAGGTCGATTCCGAAGTAATGCTGGGCACCCTTGTCCAGGATGGATTCCACCTGACCGACAATCCGAAAAAAGCCGAGGTCGTGATCATCAATACCTGCGGCTTCATCGAAGAAGCGAAGCAGGAGTCGATCAATACCATCCTGGAACACGGCAAGCTGAAGAAGAATGGCGCCTGCCGGGTGCTCATTGCCGCTGGTTGTCTGGCGCAGCGCTATCAGGGCGATCTCCTGAAAGAACTGCCGGAGCTGGACGGCGTGGTGGGAACCGGCGAGTTCGGGAAGATCGCCACCATCTGCCGGGATCTCCTGATTCCCAAGGAACGGCAGCAACGGCTCTGGATCAGCGAGCCTCCCTATCTCTACGACGCGGACGTTCCTCGCCTGCGATTCGGCAGGCAGCACAGCGCCTACGTGAAGATCGCCGAAGGCTGCAACCGCAACTGCGCCTTCTGCGCGATCCCGCTGATGCGGGGCAAGCAGCGAAGCCGGCCGGTGGAATCGATCGTCGCCGAAGCGCGGCAGCTGGCTGCCGAGGGCGTCAAAGAAATCAACCTGATTTCACAAGACACGATCAACTACGGGGTCGATCTCGGGCTTCGCCACGGTCTCGCCTCCCTGCTGCGCGAATTGGTCAAGGTAAACGGCGTGCGGTGGATCAGGCCCTTCTACTTGTACCCGCAGCAAATCACGGACGAGCTGTTGGATCTGTATGCGGGTGAAGAGAAGATCGTGAAATATATCGACATGCCGTTGCAACATATCAACGACCGCATGCTCAAAGCCATGCACAGACTGGGCGACCGGGCGGCCATCGAGCGTGTAGTCGATCGTATCAGGCACCGTATTCCCGGCGTGACTTTCCGAACGGCATTCATCGTCGGGTTTCCCGGCGAAACAGAAGCCGCCTTCACCGAGTTGCGGGACTACGTGGAACAAGCGGAATTCGACCGGGTTGCCGTGTTCCTCTATTCGGACGAAGAAGACACACCCGCGGTCGGATTCGACAAAAAAATCGACCGCGACGTGATGGATGAACGCCGCAACGAGTTGTTGGCAGTTCAGGAACCCATTGCGGCAGCAAAGGGGCAAGAGAGGGTCGGGTCGGTACTCGACGTGCTGATCGACGGCCCCTCCGAAGAGTCGAACTTGCTGCTGGAAGGCCGCCATGAAGGGCTGGCGCCTGAGATCGACGGCGTTGTCTATATCAACGACGGCACGGCAAACCCGGGCGATCTCGTCAAGGTCGAGATCACGGATGCCGCCACCTATGACCTAGTCGGCCACATCCTCACGTAGCTCTCCCGGCCCGTGAAGCGCATCTCCTCGCATGCTCATGAACGACGGGACTCCCAAGAGCATGTTTGGGGCTGAAAAGCCGGCGCCCTCTGCCGGATCTGCTCTCTGCTAGAATTTGTTTGAGTCACCTCAGACAGGGAAGTACCGCATGACTGCACAGAGAAAGGCCTCCATTGTCTTGCTGATCCACTGCAAAGATCGGAAGGGCATCGTCGCCCGGGTTTCGGGATTCATTCACGATTTCGGGGGCAACATCCTCGACTCCGATCACCACACGGACGAAGAGACGAACGATTTTCTGATGCGGATGGAGTGCGCGACGGAGGGATTGCAGATTGCGCCAGATGAGATCCCCGCCGCCTTCGCTCCCATCGCCAAAGTGTTTGAGATGCGATATGAAGTCCATCACACCAGCCGGCGTACCCGTGTCGGGATGATGGTCTCGAAGCAGGACCACTGTTTGGCGGATCTGCTGCAACGGCATCGTCGAGACGAACTCCATATCGACATTCCCATCATCATTTCAAACCACGACAATTGCGCGAGTTGGGCGGATCTCTTCAAGATTCCGTTCGCCGTGTATCCCGTCAGCAAGGAGACCAAGCCTCAGCAGGAGCGGCAGGTCGTCACCCTCTTGAAGGAACACCGTGTGGAACTGGTCGTGATGGCCCGGTACATGCAAATCCTCAGCGCGGAGTTTCTGGCCCAAGTCGGCTGCCCGGTTATCAATATCCATCATTCGTTCCTCCCCGCCTTCATCGGTGCGAATCCCTATCGGCAGGCCTATGACCGCGGGGTCAAGATCATCGGGGCGACCGCGCACTACGCCACACAGGACCTGGACGAAGGACCGATCATCGAGCAGGATGTGATCCGGATCGGTCACCGGGACACCGTCGAGGATCTCGTCCGCAAAGGCCGAGATTTGGAGGAAATCGTGCTGGCTCGCGCCGTGCGGCGGCATATCGAACATCGCGTACTCGTGTATGGACGGAAGACCGTGGTGTTCGACTGAGAGCCGCGAGAGCAACACGTCATGGTTTGGATCGGGTTGCCGCAGGCGCCAACGACAACGAGTCACGCCGGGCGCGGTGCGAGCGGGAGCGTGACCGTGAAGGTGGAGCCTCGACCCAGTTCGCTCTGCACGTTAATCCGGCCTTTGTGGACTTCGGCGATCCAGGAGCAGATGGCGAGGCCCAAACCGGTGCCTTTCTTGGTGTGCGCACGCGCTTCGTCGGTGCGGAAAAAGCGGTCAAAGATTTTGGGCCGATCGTCCGGCGCGATACCGATGCCCTGGTCGGTGACGGATACAATGGCCTGTTGGCCGTCAGTCACCAGACTGATCGTGACCTTCCCTTTCGGATTTGAATACTTGACGGCGTTCTCGACCAAATTGAGTAGCAGTTCGCGCAGCCGCAGTTCGTCTCCCTGCACCAGCGCCGGCATGACGGTTCCCAACACGACCTCGATCATGCGGTCCTGCCCGAGCAAGGTGGCTTGGCGATGGATGTCCTCGACCAGTGTTTCCAGGGAGACCGGTAACAGTTCCATTTTGACTTCGCCCATGTCGGCTCGGGAGAGAAACAGCAGTTCATCGACAATACGGGTCATTCGGTCGATTTCCTCGAGATTGCTCTCGAGCACGGAGTGATAATCTTCCAGCGGGCGAGGCCGCCGCAGCACGAGTTCGGTTTCCCCTTTCATCACGGTCAACGGCGTCCGCAGCTCGTGCGAAGCGTCGCTGGTGAATTGGCGAATCTGTCGAAAGGAAGCGTCGAGCCGTCCGATCATGTTGTTGAATGTTCCGGCCAGCCGGCCAATTTCATCGGACGCGGTCTGCATGGTCAGGCGCTGGCTGAGATCGCCCGCCGCGATGCGTTGGGCGGCCAGCGTGATGGCATCAACCGGGCGCAAGGCCCGGCCAGCGAGAAACCACCCCGCCGCAAGCGAGACGGCCAACGCAATCGGCACGGCCACGATCAGCAGGATGAGAAAACGGCGCAACGTATCCTCGATCGACTCCATCGATGTGCCGACCTGCACAATGTAGAGAAGTCTGCCTTGGTAATTGATCGGCACGGAGATGAGCCGCAGCTGGGGCTCGTTGGGATACTTGGCCGTTTCGAACACCGTCTGGCCGTTGAATGCTCTCTCGAGCGCTTTTCGGCTGAGCGGCACCTCATGCCGTTTGATGTTGGGTGAGCGGATCGTGATGGTGCCGGAGGGGCTGAAGATCTGAAAGAATTTGTCGATTCGGGCCAATTCGGGAAACTGGGAGAGCAGGTCTTCTTCGTCGAGAAGGGGAAGAAACCCGCGTTCCTCCAAAGAGCGCACCGCGGTGGCGGCGGTTTCTTCGAGCGATTGATCGACGTCGTCGCGAAGGTTTCGGGCGGTGATCACGTACAGGACGACGGAGAACACGATCAAGACCAGCGCCAGCGCGCTTCCGTACCAGAGGGTGAGCCTGACGCGCAGCGGCATCAGCGAGCTCCAGCGCAGGGTCTGAACGAACGGGTCGGCGTTAGTCGGTAACCGTAGACCAGCGGAAGCAGAATAAGCAGGATGGTCATGTCAGTCGGCTTTCAACATGTACCCGCTGCCCCGGATGGTGTGGATCAGCTTTTTGGTTCGGCCTCGATCGATCTTGTTACGGAGATAGTTCACATAGACGTCGATGACGTTGGTGAAGGTATCGAAATCTTGATTCCACACGTGCTCGGAGATCATGGGCCGCGTCAAGACGCGGCCGGTGTGCCGCATAAGGTACTCCAGCAGGGCATATTCCTTGAGTGTGAGGTCGACGCGTTGCCCGCCACGGGTGACTTCGCGCGTCGCCGGATTCAGGACCAAATCATCGACCTGGAGCATTCCCGAACTTTCCGTTGCGCCTCGGCGGAGAAGGGCGCGGACGCGGGCCAGTAACTCATCGATGGCGAACGGTTTGGTCAAGTAGTCGTCGGCGCCGGCATCGAGCCCTTTCACCCGCTGATCGATCTGGGACTGTGCCGTGAGAATGAGCACGGGAGTTTGAATGCGCTCGCGACGGATCGTTCTGAGAATATCCATGCCGGACATCGACGGTAGCATAAGGTCGACCACCAACAAATCGTAATTGGTCGCCAAGGCCATCTCAAGCCCTTTGACTCCGTCCTCGCACAGATCGACGGCGTAGCTTTCTTCTTCAAGCGCGCGCTTGATAAAGCAGCCGACTTTGGTTTCATCTTCGATGACGAGTACGCGCATGGACGATCCTGTAGGGCGTGATTATACCAAACCGGGCGGACATGCATGGAAAGAAGTTTTGAGCAGATGCCGACTGAGAGGTGGAAGGACGTGTCCACAGACTAACGGTCGACTACATTGAATCTCCCGGGACGACTTTTTCCAGCGAGACGATCATGGGCCTCTTGCCCAGCATTTGTACAACGAACGTTTCTTCGCCCTCGATTTTGAATTCCCGATTCGATTGCAGCAAAGTCTGCGTCGTTTTGTATGAAACTTTTGCGCTTCGCTCGTCGGGAGCCAGCGAGACCGTGGTATTCACACGAGTGAAATCATTGGCGCTGGGGAAGGCGAATTCCATCGTGAGCGTTTTCCGGTACTCTTCTCGTGTCAACATCGCGGACTGCTGGTGTGTTCCCTGCTTCATATGGATGGTGACCGTCACGTCGGGAGCGATGTGTCGCAGAACGCTGTCAACGTCTTTTTGTCTGGTGGCTTGCTCAAGGTTGTTCAGTAGAAGATCGATTGAGGCTCGCGTCAAAGGTGGCTCGGGCTCGAAAGGTTTGGGTGAGGGATTAGGTGATGAGGGGCTGGGCTGGGCTGTCGAAGGTGAAAACGAAAAGGTTCGGGTCGATAGGCCTTGAGGTTTGAAGAGAAATAGATAACCGAGTCCAATGATCACGACGACGAGGCCAAGACCGATGGTAAGGGTGAGAGCCGAGCCTTTGGAGGGTTGTTGTTCTGACATGGATGGACATCCTCAAAGGGACGTGATCCGGCCTGGTCAGAGAGTAAACGCTAATGTGAAATGGAATCTGTCTTCATCGGAATCACATTAGCGGAAAATTCTCAGAATGCAACCTTGGGGCATAGGTTCAGACTGTAGAGCTCAGACCCGACCGACTACTCCCCGGAGACTATTCAGGACGCCATCAGTAGAATGCAGGCAGGATCCTACACATGCGTTCAGACGAAATCAGAGACAAAATGAATATGGAGCGGGAAAAGGGATTTGAACCCTCGACCCTCGCCTTGGCAAGGCGATGCTCTACCACTGAGCTATTCCCGCTCTCAGAAGTCAAAACCCAGGTAAGGGAGCCGGATTCTACTGAGCTCACAATACACTGTCAAGCAATCTATACCAGAAGAGGATCACTAGCTGTTTGTTGCCTAAGCATCTACAAGGTCAGAAGTGCTACAATTCAGTAACATCGTCGTCATTGCAAAAACCACCATCAACCTCTTGAATTATTATATCAATTCATGTTCAACCGAAATTTCATTGATCGATTGATACGGCAGGTAATCATTCTGCCAAGTTATCTTGATCAAGACTGAGACGTGAAAACAGTGCGAATTTACCTTTTACTACATTGACTTAGTAAATATTGTGAACTGCCGCCGCATATCAAAGCAAACTGGTTCAGCTATTGCTTAGCATTAGGATGGTTTCTTGTATAGATCTACGTTTCAAGTGCCTAAACGAGCTTGTGGATTGAAATTTTATAGTCCTGGATCGGTATAGCGCTAAGTGGTAACGGCTTGATGAGTTAGTGGGGGTCCAGCGGGACCCTCAAAATCGTAGGAGGTGTCTACAATGTTTTTGTCGCGCAGGCAGTTCTTGAAAGTCTCCGCGGGAACGGTCGCCGCAGTGGCGGTGGCGGATAAAGTTCTGGCGTTGACCGCACTGCAGCCGGTTATTGAGGTTGGCAATCCGTTGGGTGACTATCCGGATCGGTCATGGGAGCGGGTCTATCACGACCAGTATCGGTACGATTCCTCCTTCACCTGGGTCTGTTCTCCAAACGACACGCACGCATGCCGTGTTCGGGCGTTCGTCCGGAACGGTGTCATTATGCGTGTAGAGCAGAACTACGACCATCAAACCTATGAGGATCTCTACGGCAACCGTGGGACGTTTGCCCATAACCCACGGATGTGTCTCAAGGGGTTCACCTTTCATCGGCGAGTGTATGGGCCCTATCGTCTCAAGGGTCCATTGATGCGGAAGGGCTGGAAACAATGGATGGATGATGGCTCCCCTGAGCTGACCCCTGAGACGAAGCGCAAATACAAATTCGATAGCCGCTTCTTGGACGACATGCTTCGGGTCTCTTGGGATACGGCCTTTACCTATGCTGCAAAGGCCATGATCATCATTGCCACCCGATACAGCGGTGAGGCTGGTGCGAGACGTCTCCGAGAGCAGGGTTATGCTCCCGAGATGATCGAAATGATGAAGGGTGCAGGTACCCGGTGCTTTAAGCACCGATCCGGCATGCCCGTACTCGGCATTATCGGTAAAATGGGCAATACCCGCATGAACGGTGGCATTAATGCCCTGTTGGACACCTGGATTCGAAAGGTTGGCCCCGATCAGGCTCAAGGCGGCCGATATTGGTCGAATTACACCTGGCACGGCGACCAAAATCCTGCCCATCCTTGGTGGTCAGGTGCGCAAGGATCAGATATCGACCTCTCCGACATGCGCTTCTCCAAGCTCAATACCAGCTGGGGGAAGAACTTCGTCGAAAACAAAATGCCGGAAGCCCACTGGAAGTTGGAGTGTATCGAGCGCGGTGCTCGCGTGGTGGTCATTACACCCGAATACAACCCAACAGCCTATCGAGCTGACTATTGGATGCCGCTCCGCCCAGAGTCCGATGGTTCGCTGTTTCTCGGCGCGATGAAGATCATCGTCGATGAAAACATGCACGACATCGACTTTATGAAGTCCTTTTCCGATGCGCCGATCCTCATCCGTACGGATACCTTGCAGTACCTTGATCCGCGCGACGTGATCGCGGATTACAAATTCCCCGATTTCTCAAAGAGCTACTCCGGTCGGATTCAGTCGTTGAAAGCGGAGCAGATCGAACGGCTCGGCGGAATGATGGTTTGGGATCTCAATAAGAAACAGGCGGTTCCTCTGCACCGAGAGCAGGTGGGCTGGCATTATGCGAACAGCGGCATCGATGCGGCCCTCAACGGGACCTACCGCGTGAAACTGCTCAACGGCCGCGAGATCGATGCCATGCCGGTTTGGCAGATGTATATGGTGCATTTCCAAGATTATGACCTGGACACCGTCCATCAAATCTGCCGCACGCCGAAAGATCTGATCGTTCGATGGGCTCGTGACTCGGGTACCATCAAGCCGGCTGCAATTCACAACGGTGAAGGTACCTGCCATTATTTCCATCAAACCATCAATTCCCGCGGTGCGGCGATGGTCCTCATCATCACCGGTAACGTCGGAAAGTTCGGCACTGGCCAACACACATGGGCTGGTAACTATAAAGCTGGCGCGTGGACGGCTACGCCTTGGTCCGGGGCCGGTCTTGCTGTGCATACGGGCGAGGATCCCTTCAATATTACCTTGGATCCAAATGCACACGGGAAAGAAATCAAAACGAAATCCTACTACTATGGAGAAGAGGTTGGGTATTGGAACCACGGTGATACGGCCCTCATCGTGAACACGCCAAAGTATGGCCGGAAAGTCTTTACCGGCAAGACCCATATGCCGACTCCGAGCAAATTCCGTTGGGTGACCAACGTGAACGTGCTCAATAACGCCAAGCACCACTATGACATGGTGCGCAACGTCGACCCCAACCTTGAGTGCTTGATTACCCAAGACGTTGAGATGACGTCGGATGTCAATCACAATGACATTGCCTTTGCCTGCAACACATGGGTTGAGTTCACCTATCCGGAGATGACGATCACGGTGTCCAATCCATGGGTACAGATTTGGAAAGGTGGAATCCGTCCTCTTTACGACACTCGGAATGACCTCGACACCTTCGCCGGTGTGGCAGCCAAGTTGTCGGACATGACCGGTGACAAACGTATGCGGGACTACTTCGCGATGGTCTATAGCAATCGCGTCGACGTGTATGCCCAGCGCATGCTCGATGCCTCCAGCACTTTCTACGGTTATTCAGCAGACGTGATGCTGAAGTCCGAAAAGGGCTGGATGGTCATGGTACGTACCTATCCGCGTCATCCCTTCTGGGAAGAAACGAACGAGTCCAAGCCTATGTGGACCCGTAGCGGTCGCTATGAAAACTATCGGATAGAGCCAGAAGCAATCGAATACGGAGAGAATTTCATCTCCCACCGTGAAGGGCCTGAGGCCACGCCGTACTTGCCGAACGCCATCTTCACGACCAATCCTTATTGCAGGCCGGACGACTACGGCATACCCATCACGGCGCAGCACCATGATGACAAGACAGTACGGAACATTAAGCTCTCATGGCACGAGATCAAGCGGCACAGCAACCCCCTGTGGGAAAAGGGATATCAATTCTACTGCGTTACTCCAAAAACGCGGCATCGGGTGCACAGCCAGTGGTCGGTAAACGATTGGGTCCAGATCTATGAATCAAACTTCGGCGACCCTTATCGGATGGACAAACGGACGCCCGGGGTTGGCGAACATCAACTCCACATCAATCCTCAAGCGGCTAAAGACCGTGGTATCAACGATGGAGACTATGTGTATGTTGATGGGAATCCGGTCGACCGGCCCTACCGTGGCTGGAAGCCAAGCGATCCCTATTACAAAGTTGCTCGACTGATGATTCGAGCCAAATACAACCCGGCGTATCCGTATCACGTGACTATGGCGAAGCATGCGCCGTATGTGGCAACGGCCAAATCCGTCAAAGGACATGAAACCAGACCTGATGGACGGGCCATCGCTATCGACACCGGGTACCAGTCGAATTTCCGTTACGGAGCCCAGCAATCATTCACGCGCAATTGGCTGATGCCGATGCATCAGACTGACTCACTCCCCGGTAAGCATGCGATTGCGTGGAAATTCAAATGGGGCTATCAGGTTGATCACCACGCGATCAATACCGTGCCAAAGGAGTGCTTGATCCGGATCACCAAGGCCGAGGACGGCGGAATCGGTGCACGCGGTCCATGGGAACCTGTAAGGACCGGCTTCACACCTGGCCAAGAAAATGAATTCATGATCAAGTGGCTCAAAGGCGAACATATTAAGATTAAGGTGTAACCGTAGGCGTCTGGCGACAAGGCGAGGGTCGGCTCTTTGCTCCTCACGCCTAACGAAAAGGAGAGAAACAATGCCTGAAGTGTATAACTGGCATCTCGGACGAAAGATGCTTTATCCCTATGAGGAACGGCATCCAAAGTGGCAATTTGCCTTTGTGTTTAACATCAATCGCTGCTTGGCCTGTCAAACCTGCTCCATGGCGGATAAGTCGACCTGGCTTTTCTCAAAGGGGCAGGAGTACATGTGGTGGAACAACGTGGAAACCAAGCCGTATGGCGGGTATCCACAGTTTTACGACGTGAAGATCACCCAGCTCATTGAACAGGTGAATCCGGGTGGCCAGGTGTGGAACGTCCGTGTCGGGCGTAAGCATCATGCGCCATACGGGGTCTTCGAAGGGATGACGATTTTCGATGCCGGTGCGAAGGTTGGCCAGGCGGCCATCGGCTATATTCCGACGGACCAAGAGTGGCGATTCGTGAATATCTATGAAGATACCGCAACATCAATGCGCGCGCTAGT
>JAYWIP010000117.1:0-8939 GCA_039794465.1 Nitrospira sp. | reverse complement strand
GCAGCGATCTCTGCCGAAGGCTGGCGAACGAGACAGTGATTCCCAAGGATCTTCCGGAGTTCGATCTGACGAGGCAGGAGGTTGAAGACCAGATTTTCAATGCCAACCCCGACGTCATCGTCCATGCCGGTGCCTATACGGACGTCGATGGAGCAGAGCGCACCCCGGATCTCGCTATGGCGGTGAATCGAGATGGAGCGGCTCGGGTGGCGCGGGCTGCCGCCCGGGCCGGAGCCCGCCTGATCTATGTGTCTACCGACTATGTATTCGATGGAGCCGCGACGGTTCCCTACACCGAGGAGGATGTTCCGAATCCACTCAACGCCTACGGAATGTCGAAATGGCTGGGCGAACAGGCCGTCCTTGCATCGGGCGCCGACGCCCTCGTTGTCCGGACAGCCTGGCTCTATGGACATCAGGGGAAGAATTTTGTGAAGTCGGTCATGAGCGCGGCCCGGCGAGAGCCAGCATTAAGGGTCGTGAGCGATCAGCGAGGCTGTCCGACGTTCGCCGGAGATCTGGCCTCCGCGCTCATTGCGCTCATGGCGAAGAACGTGCGCGGGGTGATCCACGTCACGAATCGGGGAGACTGCACCTGGCACGAATTTGCCGGGGCGATTGTGCGTGAAATGGGACTCGCGGTTCCTGTGGCTCCCATCAGTACCGAGGCAGCGGGACGTGTCGCCAAACGGCCACGGTTTTCGGTCTTGAATCAGGATCGCCTGATGTCGTTGGGGATTGTGATGCCGGAATGGCGCCGGTCCCTGGCGCAATTCGTCAAGATGCAGGTGAACGGCAGTTTCGCAGGAGGGGGCGTATGACAACGAGAACCCGGAAGTCCGGCGCTTCCCGTCAACCCGCCGTGAGCCTTTTACGGCACATCCGGTTATTTGCCACGGATGTGGACGGCGTGCTGACCGATGCCGGCATGTACTATTCCGAGTCGGGCGATGAATGGAAAAAGTTCAACACTCGCGATGGCATGGGCATCAAGTTGCTCCAACGAGCAGGCCTGATCACGGCGATTGTCACACAAGAGCGCACGAGGCTGGTGGCCCGCCGGGCTGAAAAACTGGCCATCCCGGAATTGCACCAGGGTGTCATGGATAAACTATCGGTGATTCGCGAGATGGCCGCGCGACACGGGATTTCTCTTGATCAGATCGCCTATATCGGCGACGATGTCAACGACATTGAAGCGTTGAAGGCCGTGGGCTTGTCCGCTTCCCCCGCCGATGGTCTTCCGCAGGTCGTCCGGGTTGTGAAATACGTGTGCCGGAAGAAGGGTGGGGAAGGGGCAGTCCGTGAATTGGCGGAGCTGATTCTGAAGGCGCAAGGTCAGGTTTCAAGTTTCAAGGGTCAAGTTTCAAGTTCAGGAAACGATCGTAGATCATGATGGGAGACTCAACAGATGACTTCTCGTAGACCTGGAACCTTGGGCCTTGATCCGAAGCCTTCTCTCTATCCGGTGATTATGGCAGGCGGAAGCGGGACGAGGTTTTGGCCTTTAAGCCGGCATTTGTTCCCGAAGCAGCTCTTACGCATCGGCGGGAACGAGACATTGATTCAACAGACGATGCGGCGCGTCACCGGTTGTGCCAGGCCGGCCGATGTCTTGATATCCACCAATGCAGCCCAAGCGGAGTTGATTAAAGGACAATTGGCTGACTGGAAGGACGACATCCAGGACAATTTTGTGTTGGAGCCTGAGGGCCGGAATACCGCGCCCGCCATTGCGTTAGCCGCCCTTGAAGTGCTCAGGCGTGATCCGAACGGGCTGATGCTGGTCGTACCCGCCGATCATGTGGTGACCGGACAACGTGAGTTCGAGGCGGCGGTCGGGTTGGCTTCGCGGTTGGCGATGGAAGGGTATTTGGTTACCTTTGGAATCAAGCCGGTCAGACCGGAAACGGGCTATGGATATATTAAGCCGAACAGCAAGGCTCTGCTGGGGAAGCAGGGTACCCTGCGCGGATATCGAATCAGCAAATTCGTGGAGAAACCCAATGCCGCCAAAGCGGCTCAGTATCTCAAGGTGGGGGGCTATTACTGGAACAGCGGCATGTTTGTGTGGCGCGCGGCAACGATCCTCGATGAGATCCGCTTGCATCAGCCGGGTCTCGGCAAAGCAATGGATCACATGAATGACATGAAGACCGCAGGCGCAACAAGGCAGGCGATCGACGAGGCCTATCGCCTGGTCCCTTCCGTCTCGATCGACAACGGTGTGATGGAACAATCGTCTAAGTCGGCGGTGGTGCCGGTGTCGTTCAAGTGGTCGGATGTGGGCAGTTGGGGAAGTCTGGATGAAGTGGCGGCAAAGAACAAGGCCGGCAATGTGGTGACGGGGCGGGTAATCGACGTCGAAAGTACCGACTCGATCGTGTATGCCGACCGCCGGGTGGTGGCGACGATCGGTTTGAATGACATGGTTGTCGTAGATACGCCCGATGCCACGCTGGTTTGTCCGAAGTCACGCGCGCAGGATGTGAAGAAGGTCGTTGAGATTTTGAAGCAGCAACAGGCCCCGGAACATCTGGAACACCTGACGGTTCAGCGGCCCTGGGGGTCGTATACCGTGTTGGAAGAAGGGCCCGGGTTCAAGGTCAAACGGGTGACGGTGAGTCCGGGCGGGCGATTGTCGCTTCAGTTGCACCACAAGCGAAGCGAGCATTGGGTGGTGATAGCTGGGACGGCGCGGGTGACCAGAGGGGAAGAGGTCTTTGACTTGCGAGTAGGGCAGAGTACCGCCATTCCGGTCGAGACCCAGCACCGGTTGGAAAACCCTGGCACGGAGACGCTGCATATCATCGAGGTGCAGAATGGTCACTATCTAGGTGAAGACGATATCGTTCGGTTCAAGGACGAGTACGGCCGGGCGACGAAGAGCTGACGGCTGACAAGCGAACAAGCTCACAAGCTGACAGGTGCGCTGGTCACAGGGCATCCACTTGTCAGCGTTCCCTCTAGTCAGCTTGTCAGCTAGGTTGAGGAGACCTCATGGGTTTATTTCGCGAATATGATCTTCGGGGGATTGTCGGCACCGAACTGACTGAGGAGACGGCCGAACAACTGGGGCGGGCCTATGCGACCTATGTCGCCGGGCGCGGTGTCAAGGCGATCAGTCTCGGCCGCGATGGCAGGCTGAGTTCTCCGGCGCTGCACAAGTCGCTGCTGAACGGTTTGTTGGCCGGCGGCCTTGACGTCATCGACATCGGGATATGCTCGTCGCCACTCCTGTATTTCTCCCTGTTCACCTTGCCGGTCGGCGGCGGCATCATGATTACCGGCAGCCATAACGCCGCCGAGTACAACGGGTTCAAGATCTGTATCGGCAAAACAGCGATCCATGGTGAGGACATTCAGCAACTCAGGCGGGTGATGGAAGCGGGGACGTTCACGTCGGGGACCGGGCGGGTATCTGAACATCCGATCATTCCGGACTATCTGGCGTTTCTCAAGAAATGTTTTGCCCATGTCAACGCGCAACGGTTGCACGTGGTGATTGATTGTGGGAATGGAGCGGCCTCGTTGGTGGCCCGGCAAGCCTTAGAATTGTTGGGGTGCAAGGTGACCGGGCTCTACTGCGATCTCGACGGCCGATTTCCGAACCATCATCCCGACCCCACCGTCCTCGATAACCTGTCGGATTTGATGCGTGCGGTAAAAGCCCACAAAGCCGATGTGGGCATCGGGTACGACGGCGATGCGGATCGGATCGGCGCCGTCGACGAACAGGGCGAGGTGCTGTGGGGAGACCGGCTGCTGGTTCTCTATGCGCGAGACATTTTAGCGGAGAAGCCGGGCAGTACGATTATTTCAGAGGTGAAGGCCTCGCAGAGTCTCTACGATGATATCGCCGCGCGCGGCGGGCGTCCGATCATGTGGAAGACCGGGCACTCGCTGATCAAGGCGAAGATGAAGGAAGTGTCCGCTGTCCTGGCCGGGGAAATGTCCGGCCATATGTTTTTTGCCGACCGCTATTTCGGCTACGACGACGCCGTCTATGCGTCCTGCCGGCTCGTCGAGATTTTGGCGAAGAAGACCGCTTCGCTCTCTGCTTTGGTCGCCGATCTGCCGAAGACCGTTGTCACGCCGGAGATCCGCGTTGATCTGCCCGATGCCGTCAAGTTCGAAGTCATGCGCTCGATTCAGGCCAAGTTTGCCGGATATTTGAAGACCAGGCAGGAATTGGGTCCCGCAAAGCTTACGCTTCGGGACGTGATTACGATCGACGGGGTTCGCGCCATCTTCGACGACGGCTGGGGTCTGATCCGAGCCTCCAATACGCAGCCTGCCCTGGTCTTGCGGTTCGAGGCGATCTCCGCCGATCGCATGAACGCCATTCGTGGGCTGATCGAGAGCGAACTCGCCAATGTCAGACGGGCACTCGGCCAGTAGGGCCCGCGTCCCCCCTGTAGTATAGAATCTCCTCTATGCGCCTGTTTCTCACTGCCATTGCAGTCGGGTGTGTCCTCAACTGGCCGCTGGTTGTTCAGGCCGGCGAGGGGGCACTTGGTCCCAAACTGCCGTTCGACATCGGTGAACGGCTGACCTATGAAGTCTCGTGGCTGAGTATCGCCGCGGCCACGGCCGTGATGGAAGTTGTGGGCACGGAAGGGCGGAAGGACCGGACCCTCGCTCGATTGGTGGGAACAGCCCAATCGAGGCCGATTCTCACGAGATTTTTCCCGGTCGACAACCGGGTTGAGTCAGAAATCGATCTCGATGTACTGGTACCGGAGCACATGACGTTCCGTCGCCGCGAAGGGAAGAAAAAAGAAGATATCGAATACGTGTTTCACCAAAAAGAAGGGACGGTCACGGCAGTCAGAGGGGGGCTGACAGAATTGTTGCCCATCCCGGCGGGGACACAGGACATCATCTCCTGCCTCTATTACACCAGGACCGTGTTGCCGTTGAAACCGGGCGCGTCGTTGACGATGAATGTGTATCATGACAAAAAGAATCGGCCGGTCGAGGTCCGTGTCGAGGATCTGGAAACCATCGGGAGCCGTTGGGGAGACCGGGAAACAGCGCGACTACTCGTGATCATGCCGTTCCATGGGTTGTTCATGAATCAAGGAAATATTCGAGTGTGGGTGACCACCGACGACCGCCGTACCCCTCTGCGCATGAAGGCGAAAGTCGTTCTTGGATCGATCGTCGCCGATCTCGTCGAGGGCTTTCCGGCAAGCCGCATGGCCGGGCGGTAAATCCGGATAACGATTGCCCAGTCGGTTCATAACCCGCTATACTCCCTTCACATGATGAGAGAATTTCCTCTTACCCTAAGCCGGTTTATCGTGGAAAATCAGGCATCGCACCAAGGTGCGGCGGAAGGATTTTCCAGTCTGGTGACCCAGGTCGGTCTCGTCGGCAAACTCATCGCCCAAGATCTCCGGCGCGCCGGACTGCTCGACATTCTGGGAACGACCGGCGACACCAATGTGCAGGGCGAAACGGTCAAAAAACTGGACGCCATCGCCAATGATGCCTTTGTCAAAGTCTTTCAACACAGCGGCTATGTCTGCGCTTTAGCCTCGGAAGAAATGGAAAAGCCGATCTCGCTGCCGGGCAATTGGCCGCAGGGCCGGTACATCCTTCTGTTCGACCCGCTCGACGGTTCCTCCAATACGGATAACAATATGCCGCTCGGCGCTATTTTTTCCGTGCTCAAGCACGACCGGACCGACCGATTACCCACTGATGAAGAATTGATCCGTCGAGGGACTGAACAGGTGGCAGCCGGGTATCTGTTGTACGGATCGAGCACGATGCTGGTGTACACCGTCGGACAAGGTGTGTATGGCTTTACGCTCGACCCCGGCATCGGAGAATATTTGCTGTCGCACGAACGGATCACGATTCCGGAGAAGGGGAAGGTCTATTCCGCCAACGAGGGAAACTACAATAAATGGCCGGCGGGCACGAAGAAGTATCTGGATTCGCTCAAGGTCATCGACAAGGCGACCGGCCGTCCGTACAGTACTCGGTATACTGGCTGTCTGGTGGCCGATGTGCATCGTCTGCTACTCGGAGGCGGAATCTATCTCTATCCGGGCGAAACCGACAAGCCGGAGGGGAAACTTCGGCTGCTTTATGAAGCGAATCCGCTCGCCTTTGTTGTCGAGCAGGCCGGCGGGAAGGCTTCGACAGGAACATCGAGAATCATGGAAGTCGAGCCCAAGAAACTGCACCAACGGGTGCCGTTGATCATCGGAAGCCGCCGTGATGTCGAACAGGCGGAGGCATTCATCCAGGGGAGAGCGTAAACAGACTCTATACATGGTATCTTGTCAGGGGGGATTCGTTATGGGAGATCGAGTTCAAGACATTCTCGGTTGGTATGGCAGCGATAACGCCGGGACGAAGACCAATATCGCGCGCATGTTGCGATCCGGCAAGCTCGCGGGAACGGGGAAGTTGGTGATTCTGCCGGTCGATCAAGGATTCGAGCATGGGCCGGCCCGCAGCTTCGCACCGAATCCACCAGGCTACAATCCGCACTATCACTTTCAGCTTGCGATCGATGCGGGCTGCAACGCGTATGCGGCACCCTTGGGATTTCTGGAAGCCGGGGCCGGTCACTTCGCCGGACAGATTCCATTGATCCTCAAACTCAACAACCATGACGTACTGCACGACGACAAGGATCCGCTGCCGTCTGTCACCGGCAGTGTGAAAGACGCCCTGCGCTTGGGCTGCTCTGCCGTGGGCTTTACGATCTATCCGGGCTCGGCACACTGCAATGCCATGTATGAGCAGCTTCGCGCGATCGCCGAAGAGGCCAAGGAGAGTGGGCTGGCCGTAGTCGTCTGGTCCTATCCCCGAGGCGCGGCGCTCAGTAAAGAGGGGGAAACCGCGATCGACGTGGTGGCCTATGCCGCACAAATCGCCGCCCAGCTTGGCGCACATATTATTAAGGTAAAGTTGCCGACCGCCCATTTGGAACAGGCAGCGGCCAAGAAGGTTTACGAATCGTCACAGATTCCGATCAAGACGCTGGCGGAGCGAGTGAAGCATGTGGTGCAGAGTTCATTCGACGGGCGGCGAATCGTGATTTTCTCCGGCGGGGCGAAAAGCGAAGATAAGAACGTCTTCGAAGAAGCCAGGGCCATCAGGGATGGGGGCGGATTCGGGAGTATCATCGGGCGCAATTCATTCCAGCGGCCGAAAACCGAGGCGATCAAATTTCTTCAGACGATCATGGGCATCTACGCGGGCGAGATACAATAGGCCAGCGCCCGGCCAAGAGTCAGGAGTGTAGACACATCATGATGCACCGGTCGGATCTTGGACAGACACCGCAGCGCGGGGGGCGCAGCTGGATCGTCGCCGCGACCCTATTAACAGCGGGGATGATCATCGGCTTCGTCGTCGCGTCGGATCTCAATTGGTTCCCGACCGGTCACGCTGTTCCCGACGCACCGTCCGTGCCGATCGCGCGACCCGTAGCCACCGCGCCGCAGCCGGCCCTGCCCGGCGGGAGCGGGCAGACGTTTGTCGACATCGCCAAAGCGGTGAAGCCGGCGGTGGTGAATATCTATGCGACCAAGAATACCGGCCGGGGCGAGGGGCCGCACGCAACTCCGTTCGATGATCCCTTCTTCCGCAGATTTTTCGGGGATGAGTTTTTTCGGAAGTTTGAGCAGCAGCCGAAGGACCGGAAGGAACGGGGGCTGGGATCGGGCGTCATCGTCGAGTCAAACGGCCTGATCATCACCAACAATCACGTGGTCGGCAAGGCAGACGAGATTCGCGTGACATTATCGGACAAGCGTGAATTCAAGGCCAAGCTGATCGGTAACGATCCGAAAACGGATATCGCGGTCGTCCGGATCGATGCGACCGGATTGCCGACGGTACCCTGGGCCGATTCCGATCGGTTGGAGGTCGGAGAGTTTGTGCTGGCGGTGGGGAATCCGTTTGGCTTGACGCAGACGGTGACCCTGGGCATCGTGAGCGCCCTGGGGCGTGCTGCGGGGATCGCGGAGTACGAAGATTTTATCCAGACCGATGCGGCGATCAATCCGGGCAATTCCGGTGGGCCACTGGTCAATGTGCGCGGCGAGTTGGTAGGCATCAATACGGCCATTTTCAGCCAGAGCGGCGGCAATATGGGCATCGGTTTCGCAGTCCCGAGTAATATGGCCCAGTCGATCATGGGACAACTGGTGCAGACCGGGAAGGTCGTGCGCGGGTGGCTCGGTGTGTCGATTCAGGATCTGACACCGGAATTGGCCTCCCAGTTCGGCCTCGGCGATACGAAGGGCGTGCTGGTCAGCGATGTCATGGAGGACAGTCCCGCCAAGAAGGCCGGGTTCGAACGAGCCGATGTGATTGTGGAGTATGACGGCAAACCGATGGACTCGCCGGCCCATCTTCGCAACGCGGTGGCGCAGACTCCGGTCGGAAAGAAGGTGACGGTCAAAATCATTCGCGACAAGAAGCCGAAAACCATCGAGTTGGCCATCGCTGAACAGCCTAAGACGATGGCGCAATCCGGCGACGAGGATGGAGGCGAGTCCGTCACACCGACAGGCGTCTTATCCGGTCTGGATGTGCGGGAGCTGACGGAAGAGCTTGCCAACCGGTATGGCCTGAAATCCAGCGAACGTGGTGTGGTCGTGGTTCGGGTAAAACCCGGCACCTCGGCTGAAGAGATCGGTGTGCGTGAGGGCGATCTCATCGTGGAAATCAACCGCGAGGCCGTGACGTCGGTCAGGGCCTACGAGAAGGTTGCCGGCAAGTTACCGAAGGACCACCCTGTCCTGTTGTTGTTGAAGCGGCAGGGGAGAACCATTTATCTCACGCTTCGTCCGTGATCGGCTCACGTTCATTTGGTCTATCTGGTCTGTCTCGTGTGTTTGGTCGAATGAAGCAAACCAGATGAACCGACAAACCAGATGGACCAGACAGACGCTCCTCCTCGTCAG
>JAYWIP010000116.1:0-8357 GCA_039794465.1 Nitrospira sp. | reverse complement strand
GTTGCAGCGGCACACCCACGGCTGGACTCCACAAGGAGCTGCCTGTGGCTCCTTCGCTCATGGCTGATACTCCGGAGGCACCGGTGAACGGCTTCGAGGCATCCATGGCCTGACGAACCGCGCGCCGCACCAATTGATGAATCATGTCGGGCTCCGAAAACCGGACCTCCCGCTTGGCAGGATGCACGTTCACATCAACACGATCGGGATCGACGTCCAGGAACAGCACGAAGAGCGGATGGCACCCCTTAGCAAGAGACGCCCCATATCCCTCCGCCACCGCATGAAGGATCGCGGCGTTCCGAACCGGGCGCCGGTTCAGGAACAATTCCTGTGGCGTCCGCGATGATCTCGCATGCACTGGATCGATAGCATATCCGCCGATCCTGGCTACAGGAAGTTCCGCCCGGACTGCGCGGCATTGTTCGAGAAACTGGCGCCGATAGACTTGGCCGACTCGATCGTGCTCCGCCTGCACGGCGGGATAATTGACCATCTCCGTTCCATTATGGATCAATCTAAAATGTACGGACGGCCAGGCGAGCGCGGCTTGCTGGATGACACGGCTGATGTGGGATAATTCCGTGGGAATCGACTTCAGAAATTTCTTCCGGGCCGGCTGGTTGTAAAACAAGTCCGCCACTTCGATGCTGGTCCCCGCCACCGGAGGCGCCTCGGCGATGGTTCCGATCCTTCCTCCCTCCACCCGGAACTCGATGCCGGTCTCGGCCGACCGCACCGCCGTGGCAAGACACACACGGGACACGGACGCGATGCTCGGCAGGGCCTCACCCCGAAACCCCATGGTACGGATGGACCAGAGGTCCTGATCGGACCGCAGTTTGCTCGTGGCATGCCGGTCGAACGCGCGTGGCGCATCGTCCCGGGACATCCCCTCGCCGTCGTCCGTGACGCGGATCAAGGCCAACCCACCGTCCTTGGCCTCGACCGTGATGGACCGGGCACCGGCATCTAGGCTGTTTTCAACAAGCTCTTTGACCACCGCAGCCGGTCGCTCGACAACCTCGCCGGCGGCAATGCGGCTGACGACGTCGTCCGGCAAGATATGGATCTTCCCACTGCCGCCGACCGTCAGCACGGTATGACTCTCCTCAGGAAACGATGATGCGGGGGAAAGGGGGGGCGGCAAGACGCCGCGACAGTCATCGGATTTCAGCCAGTTTGTTTTTCGCCAGTTTGGATTCGTCGGATGCAGGAAACTCTTCCAGCACGCGTTTCAAACTTCTCTTCGACTTGACCAGGTCGCCGGTCTCCGCCGTGGCCAAGCCCAATTTATACAGCGCGGCGGGCGCTTTTTCATTGCCTGGGTACTCCGCCAACAGCGATTCGAATGTCTGAATCGCACGGCCGTAGTCCTTCAAATTGTAATACGACTCGCCCAACCAGTACTGCGCGTTGGGCGCCAGCGACGTGCCGGAGAAATCCTTTATAAAGCGTTGGAATCCCGCCACGGCCAGTTCATACTTGCCGTTGAGATAATCGTTATACGCCAGATTGAAGGCGGACGTCGGGGTTATGCCCGGCGCGGTCGTGACCGGCTCCGCCGGCTTGACCGGCTTGGAGGGCCGGAAATCGGAGGACATGGGGTCCGGCTTCGCTGGAGGTTGGGTGGTCGTTTCTTCCAGCTTCGCCAGCCGGTTCTCGATTCGTTGGAGACGTGCGGCGATCTCGTCCACGCGCGGCTTGCCTGCCTCCGCATCCTTGGCCCGCTCCACCGACTCCAACCGCCGCAGGACGGCATCCACCCGTTGATGGTCCTGCTCTTGGGAGCGCGACATCGTGGCAAGCTGATCGCGAACTTCGATGAAGTCCGCATGCTTGGCACAACCGGCCAACACCGATCCCGCCATCACCATTCCGACAACCAACACGGCAGGCATGCCCTGATCCTTCATGTGACCTATCGGACCTCCTTGAGCTGAGCGAGTTTGCCCGAGGCTTTTCCCGCTTCAGGGCTTTTGGGATACAACGTCAGGACTTGCTTGAATGCGGACGACGCCCGCTTGACATCCTTCAACGCCAGATACGCATAGCCTTTCTTCAGCATCGCGGCTGGGACCTTCTCGCTTCGGGGATAGTCGGTCTCCACCCGGTCATACGCATCGATCGCCTTCTGAAAATCTTTCTTGCCATAATATGCCTCTCCCTGCCAATACCGGGCGTTCGGCGCCAAATCGGAATTGGGATACTCCAGGAGGAATGCGGCGAACCCCTGGCGAGCCCCCTCCAAATCCCCGCCCCGGAACAAGGTCAGCACCTGCTCATATCTGACCCGATCGGGCGGCTCGGCTCCGCTCTCAGCGGATTCCGACGCAGGCGACTCTTGGGGGGCCCCTATCGCGACAGAGGGGGGCGCCGTCTCGATGCCGTCCGGCGTCACTGCAGCGGCAGGCCGTTGCGAGGACTTGGTCGCCTGCTGACGGCCCGGCTTGGAGCCGGCCTGCTCCATGGATTTGACGAGCGAATCGATCCGGCGTTCTTGCTCCTCGAACCGTGAGGCCGCTTGTTGCTTCATGACCTCCAGCGTTTTTGCGACCGCGGCGACGTTCTGGGCGGTCCGTTCTTGCTGTTCCACTCGCTCATTGAGTCCAACCAGGGCCTCGCGGAATCCCGTCAGCGCCTGATTGAATTGGGAGAATTTTTCGGACACTTGGCTCAAGTGGTGCTGCGTCTCGCTTACCCCCTTGTGCTGCTCATCCAGCTTGGCATCCACCCGCTTGCTGAGCGTGTCATTTGTCCGCTGCACGATGTCGACGATATCTCTCTTGAGCGTCTCGACCGCATGCTCCATGGATTTGGAAAACTCGTCGAGCTTGGACGTGGACTTCGCTTCTTGATTATCGAGGCTTTTCTGGACCCAGGCATGTCGTGTGGTATTGTCCGCATCCATCTTCGCGGTCAGCTGTTCCAGTTTCTTCGTGTGCTGCTCCAGCTGCGCCAGCCGGTGCTTGAGGTCCTCTTGTTTGGCCTGAATATCCTGCGTTTGATTCAAGGCGCGCTCCAGCTCTCCCCGCAGGTGAGGCAAATCCTGATCCCGTAGCGTAGAAATCTCCTGGCTCTGCCGGGCGCGCGTTTGCGACAACTGTTCGTCCTGCTGTTTGATCCGCTGCTGCAGAACTTTCTCGGTTTGGAGCAGGTCGGCTTGTTGGGCGACGCAACCGGTCAGAAAGGCGAACAAGACAACGATGATCATGGTCTCAGCACTCCTCATATGCCGGCACAGCCTCTCGACTCGTCCCCTTCGGCCGGGGACCGGTCACCGGGCTGCCATCCGGAGACGGATGGACGTCCGTCTCTGGTCCGCCATAAGCATAGCACATAGCACACGGGCGGCTGCTCCGGTGCCTGCCACTCTGCGGTCACTGAGAGTCCTTGCGTGGGCGACTAGGCATCTGCCGGTTACTTCCCCGTCTTGAGGAGCATATGCGCACGACGATTCTGGGCATAGCAGGACTCCACGTGTTCCTTGCACACCGGTCGCTCTTTGCCATAGGAGACGATCGACAGATGGTTGGGCGTCACACCGAGTTCAACGAGATAATTTCGAGCAGCCTTGGCGCGTTTCTCGCCTAACACCAGATTGTAGGCCGACGTGCCCCGTTCATCACAGTGCCCCTCGATCTTCACCTGGGCCGCTGGATTCGCCTTGATCCATTCTGCATCGTGAGCCAATACCTGTCGTCCGTCTTCGGGGATGGCGAAACTGTCAAAGGCGAAAAAGACGTCCCTCAGTCCCGCCGCCGCTGCAGCCTGCTCCGCACGGATGTCTTCTATCTGTCGGCCGGCGCTGCCGGGATCTGCCTTGGCCATCAGCGAACCGCCGCTTCCGAGTCGTTCTTCGGACGGATTCTTATCCAATCCACGCAATCCCCCCGAACTGTCTCGTCCCGAAAATGACGTGTCCGGGAGATCCTGACCGGCCCCGCTCTTGGTCTCAGGCCGCGAAGCCTGCGTCTCTCCTCCGGACTGGACTGATTTCGAGGCGCATCCGAACATGTTCACCATGAATGATCCCACGATCAATGACGCACAGATGATCGATTGTACCCGTCTCATGGACTCAACCCCCTTCTCGTGAATATAGACTGGCAATTGTAGAAATGTCTCCTCTTTCATACAGAGGAGCCCATCCTGGTGCAAGCCCCTTGTGCCGAATTTTTATGACGCCGGCGACCAGGTCGGAGCGCTGTTATGGGTTCCGGTGAACGTAATTCGCTCGAGATCTTTCCCATCGGTATTGATCATATAGATCTGGCTCCTCCCGTCAGCCGTGGAACTGAACACCAGATGCCGGCCATCCGGTGACCACGACGGGGAATCATCAACCCCATGCCCCGTCGTCAGTTGCACACGCTTCTGACCGTCCGGACTGATCAAGCACAGCTTATAGTCTTTCTTCGGACTGCGGCACACATAGGCGATCCAATTGCCGCGAGGCGACCAGGCCGGCGCGGCATTATAGTCACCCTCGAATGTCAGCCGGCGAACGTTCGACCCATCCGCGCTCATGAGAAAGATCTGCGGCCCGCCGCTCCGGTCCGAGGTAAATGCAATTTCGCGGCCAGACGGGGACCAGGAGGGTGATAAATCGCCCGCGGCATTCACGGTCAACCGCTGCATGTCCTTCGTACGCGTGTCCATCCGGTAGAGTTCAGAATTTCCCTCGTGGCTGGACGAAAACGCCAAGAAGTTTCCATCGGGGGACAAGGCGGGAGTAATGTTCAAGCCGCTCAAGGACACCAGCGTCCATCGTTTCCCGGTCGCCAATTCGATCATGTCGATGTCTTGCGTATTCCGGTTGCGGTACGCCGTGAAGACCAGAAACCGTCGGTCCGGCGACCACCGGGGCATGAGATTCAAGAATCCGTCGGCCGTCACCTGGCGCGGGTCATGCCCGTCGTAATCCATCACGAACAGCTCACGGGCCGGCCCCACCTCGGACACATAGGCGATTTTCGTCCTGGCAATACCCGGCTCTCCCGTATAACGAAACACCAGTTCGTCGGCGAACCGATGCGCCATGAGCCGCACGACGGAGGGAGACCCGGCATACCGTTTTCCGCCGACCATCTCGTCGCTGCCTGCGTCGTAGACGTACCCCTCCATATTCACGTCCGCGTCCTTGTCCTCGTTTTTCATGCCTGCTTTGCCCCAGACAATGACGGAGACGCCTTGTTCCGCCGCCTGTTTGAATGACGGATCTGGTGTCTTGCCCAGGCGATTCACCTTCACACCGATGCCGGATAGGTCGACGAGAGAAAACACGAGGGACCGCCGCACATCGGCCTTGAGCACTTCCTCGATTCGGCTCCCCAGCCTGATCCGCCCTTCCGGAGACTCGGCCCCGCCGATATTCTCGATCCCGACTACGCCCAAGGGAATTTTCTGAAAATCGGGCCGGGTGGCTTCCAGAAATACGTCAGCCGCACCCGACTCAATGATCCAGACCAATCCTGCTGAGAGGCACAGACTGATAATGACAACGGCTCGAAACGCCATGGTTTACCCCTGTGAATCGCCGACCGTAAAGGTGAAATGCGCATCGAAATAGGGCTCGGTCAACTCCGCTGGAAACGCGGGCAAGGGGGCTGCGCTGAGCACGGCCCGTTTCCCTGCCAGGTCATAGTACTCATTTCCCGAAGACTGTTCGATCATCACGCCGGTGACCGATCCATTGCGGTGCAGTCTGAATTGCACGATGACCACATAGGCCTGGGCTGCCACATCCACAGGCGGCGCGTTCCAAAAACTACTGATCCGCTGCCGCACGCGTCCCAAGTACGCATTTGACCCCGGCGCCATCCCGGGGACCTTGAGCGTCGTGTCCACCGCCTTGACACTCGGCGCCTTCGCCTCGACGCGAGGCACCGGCCTGGGCGATGGTTCAACCGGAGCAGCCTTCGGCAGTTCGACTTTCTTGATCTTCTTGAACTCCTCGTCCAACTCCTTGTTCAAGTCTTCCGTCAGGGATGATCGTGGCTTCGACTCCGGCGCCTGCACGAGAGGCTCCTTCGTCTCAGACGCGACCGGAACGTCGGGGAGCTTGAATTGCGGCTTTTTCGGTTTCTCCGCTGGGCTGATGTCTCCGAACGCCGGAGCATCGGGTGGCAACACCACGTCCTTCATGACGTCCTTCGCCGGTGCTTTCACAGGTTTCGGCGGCGCGGGCGCGGGGACCGGTTTGACAGGTGGAGCAGGAACGGAAGGGGGAGGAGGGGGAGGAACCGCTTTTTCAGGTTGAGCCGGCTCGGCTGCAAGGGATATCTCGATGGAGGCCAAGGGCCGTTCACCGTGCTTGGGCAGCCGAACCCATGCGACCAGGGCCAGCACTGCCAGGTGCACCACGACCGAAATCGCCAGGGCACGCCAGAAACGACCGGTGAAATCCTTCTGCCGCTCGCCCTCCAACCAGAAACCGGCCGATGCAGAGGCCTGTGCCATACGCGCCATGCCCCCTACTTCTTGTGCGCTGGCGGCACGGCGTCGGTCACACGTTCCGGCCCGACTGGATCAGTGACCATGCCCAGTTTTTCGATGCCGGCTTTTTTCACTCCATCCATCACGTGAACGACCACGCCATACGGCACATCCTGATCGGCCCGCAGATACAGAGAGACGTCCTTGCGCTCCTCTTTGAGCAAGCGAAGCTTGCGCTCTAACTGCGCGACACTCACCTGATCCTTGTCGAGATAGAGCCGCTGGTCTTTTTCGATTGTAAGAACGACCCGGATCTCCGGTTTGATGGTATTGGACGCGGAAGTCGGCAGCTTGATATCCATGCCCCGGTAGAGCATCGGAGCCGTTACCATAAAGATCACCAGCAACACCAACACGACATCGACGAGCGGGATGACATTGATCTCAGCCAAAAATCGCCGCTGCCGGCTTTCGAGAATCATCGCTTCGCTCCCACAGCGACCTCAACGGGTGTCGAGGCCGGCTTCCCCTTGGCGGGAAAGAGCGCATACAGCTGGACCACGACCGAATCCATGCGGAAGGCCGTACGTCGGATGCGCGTCAGGAAATAGTTGTACGCAATGACCGCGGGAATCGCCGCGAACAATCCGGCAGCTGTCGCAATCAAGGCTTCCGACACGCCGGGGGCCACGGCGGAAATACTGGCTGTGCCTTGCGTGCCGATTTCCCGAAACGAATCGATGATCCCCATCACGGTCCCGAGCAGGCCCACAAACGGACTGATATTCCCGGTCGTTGCCAGAAACGGCAGGAACGACTCCAGCTTGGCGATTTGACCCTGCGCGAGATGTGCGGCGGTCCGCTCGACGACATGTCGATCGATCGCTGGCACTCCTTCGCCGTCAAGAGCATCCAACGCCTCCCCTCCGCGCCGGCTCAATCGATCAGTCACGCCGTAAAAGATATGCGCACAAGGCCCCACGGCCGTCCGTTGGCTCTGACGAGGCACGTCATCGAGATCCTTCGCCTTGGACAAGGCAGCCATGAACCGGCGGTCCTCCGCATCGGCCGCTCGGAACGCCATCCACTTATAGAGGATGACCGCCCAGGACATGACGGAAAAACCGAGCAGCAACAGCAGGACGATTTTTGATACGAGGCCGAGTGAAACAAGAATTCCGATAGGACCGGATTGAAACATAGGAGTCTCCTGCTCCCTTCTTTACATCCCGCACCACGCGGTTGAACTGGAGTGTATCAGACTCTTGTGAAAACGAGGGGCTCGACAAAATACGACTTGCCCGCCCCAGGTCGGGGCGAGTCGGCGTTCCTCCGGGAGAACAGATCGGAAACGGGTAGTCCCCTTATGGAAGCGCCCCACGAATGGGGCGCAGCCTCGTAATCGCGTGAGGACACAGAGGAAGCCTTGCGGCACAGGCATCGAAATATGGCGGGGCCGACGGGATTTGAACCCGCGACCTCCAGATTGACAATCTGGCGTCCTAAACCAGGCTGAACGACGGCCCCATTAATCCTTTATGGCTGGTGGAAGATCGGAATGACAAGACTGCACAGACTACATATGGTCGTCGGTCATATCCCGAACTTTTATCTTCGCTCGTTGCGTCTCCGAACTGATCGCTTCCCTCGAACCTGCCTACGAAGAACCCTTGGTAGGCGGAACAGGGATCGAACCTGTGACCTCTGCCTTGTAAGGGCAGCGCTCTCCCAACTGAGCTATCCGCCCGATTTTCTTAGCAACCTCGGCGGAGGGTAGCAAGTCCCTCAGGCCTTGTCAACCAATTCCCGCAGCCTTGTGCGTGCCGTTCGGCGACCGGTCTGAACCGTCATCCCTGAGGCGATGGACGGAGCGTGTTATGAACGAGCCGATCTCCGGCTGGTCTGCCGCGGGAAATATC